>DASQJI010000537.1:0-6150 GCA_035631175.1 Parafilimonas sp. | reverse complement strand
ATCTTCGCACACAAAATCAACGGATAGTCTTGTTACCGGGCTAATGATAAATTGCTTCGATAAAAAACTGCCGAATGAAGTTTCCATTTTAAAGACGCCCGTGCTCGTCGTATCTTTTACGGTCCACAAATATTCGTTCCTGTAGATCTTAAGCGACGATTGAATTAGCTGCCAACTTTTTTCTTTGTCATAACTGATATACAGGTTTCCTGTTTCATTGCTGTCAGCAACGAAAGTCTTCCATCGTACGAAAATACCGGGCTGTTCCTCACTCCTAATGTCAGACGTATTTTGAGGACTGGTAAAAGCAAACGTGTTCAAAGTATCCATATGAAAAGCGATGTGAAAAGGCATTGAAGCAGATTGTACTGATGTGCCAATAATTTTTATATTATAATTGCCCGCCACCGGCAGATCTATGCTCACTTGTTCGGCCGTATTAAGTGAATCTCGTCTCCTGGTTGGTGGTTGCGACAATGAATCAGCATTAGGTGTTGAATTGAGTACCCAGGGTTTGTAAACAGATCCATCCGCCAGCGAGGTCACCTGCATATCCAGGTCATTGATCAGCGCTCTGTTGTTGTTTGCAGAAGCAGGAGTATCGATCCATGCAAGGGTGACTTTCAATTGCGCTGCACCTGCCGGCACCGAAATTGTTTTTGTCCATGATCGATCTTGTGTTACGGTGCCGCTATCATATTCTTTTTTTTGGAGCGAACGTATGGCCGCATAACTATTCAGCAAACCAAAGCCGGTTTTATAATCGATCCCATCGCTATACACATCGTCCGCTGTATTGTACAAAAGCGCCTTCACCAGCGAAGCCGGTGGTAACGATTGGTTGTTACTGTCGGCATATACCTGTTGCATGACCGCGATAGTTCCGGTCACGATTGCGGCAGCATCAGAAGTTCCGTTTGGGCCTAATGCTATTAACTGTGGGGCAAGCCTGCCATCATACAAAGGGCCTGCAGAACTTAGAAGCGGAATATTTTCGTTATTATCGATTGCACCAACCGTGATCACATTCTTTGCCATTTTGAAATTGCCGGTAAGGTTTGCAAAACCGGGGATGTTCGCATACTGTCCACCAGTCGCCGCTGACGTTCCTTCGTTGCCAGCCGAAAAAACATGGATGATCTTTTTGTTCGCCCACGCTTGTTCATCATAACTCACGGCCTCGGCACCATAAAATTGCTGGATGACTGTTCCATAAGAATGATTTTGTACAGTTACATGATTCGCATTTAAAATAGTTGAATCATCGGCGAAGAGGTTACTGAATGTGCTTGGAAAGAACCGGCATGCGTTTGCGATTCCCCTTCCGTCATAAAATCTATTTCCGGAACCACCGATGATGGAAGAGATAACAGTGGCGTGGTCGGTTACATTGGCTGCGGCAATGGAAGATGGAAGCACCCGCTTATAAATGTCGAGGTCCTCTTCCTGCATTTTCTGTTCTTTCACGCCGGCAACGATGTTGTTCCCATTCGCGCCCGGTATTGCATAGTCTACCGCGTTAATCCCATCAAAACTGCGGTCATATCCGATGATCTTTGCTTCATCATGCGGCTCTTCGCGAACATCTATAAATGTCACTTCTTTCATCGGCAACAAATGCTTCATGGCAAAGTTTGCACTCGTTTGAATGACGACCGAATTTGATTGCCGATCTACAGAAATGATCTGCGCATCCCCTTGAACAGTCCTAAGAAAACTCAATAACACATCAATGTTCGATGATGAAATAATAAATTGTTGTTGCTGATGATTCGCTGACAATCGTCGTTCTGCCGACGGCGAGAATTTCCACGAATCTAGAGCCTCCGCGATCTTTGCCTCATGTCTCAATGACTCCAGATCCTCACGTGTGGTGACTTCGATGATAGCCACTTTTTCATCTAGCTGCCGGGCGATGCGAATGTTTTTGCGGAGGGTCGTTGGCCATTGAATGACATAGTATGGCCTTGTGGCCAGGAATGAATGATCTGAAGCAACCGCGTATTTTGCAAACAAGCTGTCTCCATTATCTTGCCGGTTATCCTGCGCAACCGCGCACTGTGCAGTTATTAAGAAAAAGAACAGGTTGATGCAGGGATGTGATCTGTGCCTCATTTGCTGACAGTAAATTTAAGGTCAACGCTAACAATTATTGGCAACTTTTTTCTGCAGAAGTTCAAGCAAAAAAAATCCCTTTCTCGACAAAGAAAGGGATTGAATGATGACACATATTTTTAATAAACAAATTGCAAAGCATAATTGTCTTCTGTACTCAAAGAATTATCGCCGTTAACGCAAGCCATCATCCAGGAATTGTAATTGCCTGAAGTTACTGTACCGATCGTGTTATCGATATGGATAGCACCAACACCGGCATCTCCTTCATTACTGTTTGATCCACAGCTGATCCTGTTCATATAATCTGTATGACGGAAACCAATGCAGTGACCCAGTTCGTGGCACATTACTTCATCCGCCTTATTTGCAGTATTGAGATACTGAAGTGCACACCTGGTGTTACTTAATGTAAAACCGGAAGCCGGATCGCCGTTGCTTGTTGGAAAACCGGCTGATTGTCCTAAGACGCACCCACCACCAACAGTCCTTCCGAGGTTTGCAGCTTTAATTTGTATCTGGCCATTGCTGCTTACCCGGTCAAAGTGGATATTAAGGTTCAAAGTATTGTAATGAGCCAATGCCTGGTCAAGTCCGGTTGAGTAGTAGCTTGGAAACCCGCTTGCTAAACTTACAGTTATGTGTCTAACGCCACCGCCGGTGTTAACCACGTTGGTGGTACGATAATGCTCTTCGTTAGCAATGATGAAATTAAAGGCAGGAGCAACACCAGCCATCGATTGAAGCTGAGCCTTGCTGACCAACATGTCTCCTTCAATAAGATAATTTCCGTCCGCTCTTTTTTCCGCAAAGGTTTCATCAAAACCTGCTGCTTTTACAAGGGCTTGTTCATCCGCAGTGAGGGGAGTGCCTGTGAAGTCTTCGTCAGCGCCATTAGTTGCTGAAGTGTTTGCTGATTTTTGACAGCTAATAATTAAGGCAACGATCAGTAACGCTGCAATGCCGGTTGAATAAAAGATTCTTCTCATTTTTAAATTGTTTGAGTTTATGATTAGGGAACAACGCAACTAAAGTAAACATATTTTAAAACTAACAACCGTAAGCACTGATATATTTTTTGACGTCGTGTTCGCGATACGGTTGGTTATTGGACAACAACCAGTTGCGAAAGCGAGCGACAGTTACTTAACAAATCTGTCAGCGATATCAAGGTGATGATCTTTTGCGGTTTCTCTTGCAATCTCGTAGCCTGCGTCAGCATGCCGGATCACCCCCAGCCCCGGATCATTGCGCAACACGCGACTCAATCTTGCTGCAGCTTCGTCCGTTCCATCTGCAACTATTACCATACCCGCGTGAATACTATAGCCCATCCCCACGCCGCCGCCATGATGAAGACTAACCCAGCTCGCTCCACCTGCTGTGTTCACCAATGCATTCAGGATCGGCCAGTCCGCCACTGCATCGCTGCCGTCGAGCATGGCTTCTGTTTCCCGATTGGGCGAAGCAACGCTGCCTGTATCAAGATGGTCGCGTCCGATAACAATCGGCGCTTTCACTTTTTGTGTGCGCACAAGTTCGTTGAAGGCCAGCCCGGCCTTTTCCCTTTCTCCTTGTCCAAGCCAACAAATACGTGCAGGCAATCCCTGGAAAGCGATCCGCTCGTGAGCAAGTTTTAGCCAACGTTGCAGTGATTGATTTTTGGGAAACATGTTAGCAATCACCTCATCAGTCACCGCAATGTCGTTCGGATCGCCACTTAAGGCTGCCCACCGGAAAGGGCCTTTGCCTTCACAAAATAGTGGCCGGATGTAGGCAGGGACGAAGCCCGCGAAATCAAAGCAGCGGCCGGGTTTGATGTTTGAGGCTTGAGGTTTGAGGTTTGACATTTCATATTCCTGTGCACGCGCACGAATATTATTTCCGTAATCAAATGTGATCGCGCCCTTGTCCATCAATTGAATCATTAGTTGCACATGATGATACATGCTTCGATAAGCGTAATCGATATATTCCTTCGGATTTTGTTCCCGTAAAACTTTTGCCTGTTCATAAGTTATTTCATGTGGCCAATATCCGATCAAGGGGTCATGCGCGGATGTTTGATCGGTTAATGTGTCAGGCACAATGTTTCTTTCAACCAGTCTTTCCAATAAATGCACCGCATTGCAAACGACACCGATGCTACGCGCTGAGCTCTGGGCTTTAAGCTCCGAGCTGCGAGCAATAGCCTCGTCAATATCAAAATATTTTTCGTCGAGGTATTTTGTCTCGATGCGTTTATCAATGCGCCACTCTTCCACTTCCGCAATTAATGCAACACCTTCGTTCATTGTGATTGCCAACGGCTGCGCGCCACCCATGCCGCCGAGCCCAGCGGTGACATTTAGTGTCCCTTTCAGTGATCCGCCAAAATGTTTGTCGGCGGCCGCAGCATACGTTTCATAAGTGCCCTGCACAATTCCCTGTGATCCGATGTAGATCCAACTCCCCGCAGTCATTTGTCCGAACATCATCAACCCTTTCTTCTCCAGCTCATCAAAATGCTCCCACGTTGCCCATTTAGGTACAAGCTGTGAATTGGATATGAGCACACGCGGCGCATCCTTATGTGTTTTCAAAATGCCGACCGGTTTGCCGCTTTGTATGAGCAGCGATTCATCATTTTCTAAAATTTTCAGAGCTGCGATGATGTTATCGAGTGCTTCAAAATTTCGTGCAGCTTTGCCACGTCCGCCATACACGATCAACTCATCCGGTTTCTCGGCCACCTCCGGGTTGAGATTGTTTAACAACATCCGTAACGCCGCTTCCTGAATCCAACCTTTGCAGTTAAGCTGAGAGCCCGTCGGCGTTTTGTATTTGATAGGATCGTATTTTGATTTTGTGATGGTGGTCATAACATGATTTTTATTTTTTGCCTGCCCACGGTAGCTTATGCGAAGGTGGTACTTAGCGACAGTATTACTATTCAGCTTCCGTTGCGTCGCACACTGGAGCGGCTTGTTCGCCGGTGAGCAGATGATTGCACTCAATTAACCGGGAACGCCTTTTGCAATTGTATTCGAAATGTAATTGTTAGTTGAAGAACACACTTGCCCCATCCTTCAATATAGTATAGAAATTCCATCATCATGTAATACTTTTTAATTTACGTGGATTCTGCGAAGTATTCCAGAATACCAACAACTCAATTTCATTCATCGCAGGCTTATGCCTGTAGATTAATGCAACTCTTTTGTGAATAAGTGTAAGGCGTATGTTGGGGTATTTCTTGTTGCGGGAGACGCCTAGCCGCGGGTGATTAGAAAGGTTATGAATTTTCTTTTCTACAAGATCAATAAATTTATCAACTTCTTTGCCTGTCCAATTCTGTTTAAGATAATCAACGTTTTTTATGTAGCTATGAATAGCATTGGGCATCCACGTTACTTTGCAAACCACTTTGAATATTTTTTCTTTACTTCTTCATGAGAACTACCCTCCCCACGGTCAGCCTGCTCAATTGCTTCCTCAAGATGCTCCCTCACTTCGTCAGGCATTGTACCCCACCAGTCATCTTCTGCATCAACTTCCAGCATTGCATGCATCATTTTTACCACTTTTTCATCGGCAGTATCAATATACTGCTTTACTTCTTTGCGCATCGCTTCGATACTATTCATACAAAACTTTCTTGGTAGTCGAAATTAATCATTTTTGTAGAATTGGATCTCTGTTCACCAGTTGCGGCTTAGTTAATCGCCAGAGCAAATTCATCATAGCCATCATTCAAAAAAATTCCTTTTGATCTTGCAAACCCATTCACTTTGTCCACAAAACTAAAATCACTGATTATGTTTTTTATTTTGATAATGTCTTCCGAAAAAATTCTGTCCTCTTCGGCAAATGATACGGAGTCGCGGACGTGATCGTGTGCGAATTCAAGTATTTCGCTGCTCTGTAATGGCCTCCGAAATTCAATGGCCTGGCAGGCGCTCATCAATTCAATCGCAAGGATGTACTCAAGATTATCCAGCACCTGGCAAAGTTTTCTTCCGCTGATGCTACCCATGCTCACATGGTCTTCCTGTC
>DASQJI010000536.1:0-17172 GCA_035631175.1 Parafilimonas sp. | reverse complement strand
GTTCCGGCGACCAATAAGTTTAGCGGGGAGTATGTTCGGGACGGCAAGAACTTTATTTCTGTGAGAGATGGAAAGAATGCGGTGACCTATGCTTTTTTTCTGCACTTTGAAAAAAACAACGGCGAATGTACGGGTGAGTTGAAGGGACAAATGAGCTTGACCGATGAGAAAAATGCAGTTTACCAGGAAAGCGGCGATCCTTGTATAATTCATTTCAAGTTTTCAGCGGGCAGCATCACGGTGAAGGAGGAAGGCAATTGTGGAAATCATCGCGGTATCACCTGCCCGTTCGACTTCACATTTAAAAAGACGACCAAATCAGCCAAATAATTTCACTTCCGCAAATGAGCGTTTGCCTGTAAACCAAACTGGTTTCACTCCGTCTATTTGTATGTAGGTGGTTCAACCCGATGTCGTTTGTATTTAACCATTTCGCTTAGTTATCAACAGTAATTCGTGTAAAAAATACATTTATAATTTAAGCATTATATTGCGTCGCTTTTTATAAACCAATAGCTATGGATTTTAAAAATTTCAAGGTTCCGTATTCTGCAGATGAGCGATATTCAAAAAAGGTCGCTTATTTTTCAATGGAATACGCGATACATCAACCCTTGAAAATTTACAGCGGTGGCCTCGGCTTCCTGTCTGGTTCTCATCTTCGCAGTGCATACGAGTTAAAGCAGAATCTTATCGGGATTGGTATTCTCTGGAAATATGGTTATTACGACCAGGCTCGCAACCAGGACCAAACATTGCAGGTAACCTGGATGGAAAAAATATACAGCTTTCTTGAAGATACCGATATCAAGTTCCAGATAACTGTTCATGATACACCGGTTTGGGTAAAAGCATTTTACCTGGATCCGGAGACTTTCAACACGGCCCCGTTATTCCTATTGAGCACTGATCTTCCCGAAAATGATTACGTCTCGCAAACGATCTGTCACCGGCTGTATGACGCAAACGTTTCCACGAAAGTCGCCCAATTTATTTTACTTGGTGTAGGAGGTGCAAAACTGGTTGATGAACTGAATTTCGAGCCGGAAGTTTACCATCTCAACGAGGCACATGCGATCTCGTCTGCATTTTACCTGTTGAACAAATACAAGAGCGTTGACAAGATCCGGGAGCGCTTAGTGTTTACTACGCATACGCCCGAAGAAGCTGGGAACGAGAAGCATGATATTTATCTCTGCCATAAGATGAGTTATTTCTGTGGACTGAGTATCGACGAAGTAAGGAAGCTCACAGGCATCGAGGATGATCAGTTCAATCATTCTTTGGTTGCGTTGAGATTTGCCAGGATTTCAAATGGCGTATCAAAACTTCACGGAAAAGTTTCAAGGGAAATGTGGAGCAAGTACAGTGGGATATGTTCTATAACATCGATTACCAATGCGCAGAACTGGCGTTACTGGGCTGACAAGCAGTTATATTTTTCCATGGACGAGCATAATGACTGGCGGTTTGATGATCGCAAGTGGTATTTGAAAAAACGTGCGTTTGAAATTGTCGCAGATCAAACGGGGAAAATATTTAATCCCAATGTGCTGACGATTGTTTGGGCAAGACGTTTTGCCGGTTATAAACGCGCAGATCTCCTTGCACATGATATCGAACGTTTTAATGCGTTGTTGAGCAACAAAAAATACCCGGTTCAGATAATATGGGCTGGTAAACCTTACCCGGTTGACTACCCGGCGATCACACAATTCAACAACCTGGTTCAATTAAGTAAGAATTACAAAAATGTGGCTGTCCTTATCCGCTATGAGCTTGCTTTAAGTAAACGTCTAAAGCAGGCAGCCGATGTTTGGTTGAACAATCCGCGCGTGCCCCGCGAAGCGTCGGGAACCAGTGGTATGACTGCTGCAATGAATGGCGCCGTTAATTTCTCAACGGACGATGGATGGATACCAGAGTTTATAGATCATGGCAACAATGGTTTTGTTGTTCCTATGGCTGACTATAAAAATATGAAAGTTCAGGAGCAAGACGATTATGACCTGAACAAGTTGTATGAGATCCTTGAAAAGGAAATTCTGCCTCTTTATTACGATGACCCGGACACATGGAGACAGATAAGAAAGAACGGTATGCGTGATGTCCGTTTCCAGTTTGACAGCAACCGGATGGCGCATGAATACTATGAGAAGTTATACAATGCAGTTTCGCTTCCTAACGAAGCACATAACTTCGTAAAGCAGGAAGCGTAGCAGTTTTACCAAAATTCTTCCTGCTATTTTTCATCGAGTGAAGATATTCCAACCCGGCGGCCTTATTTTGTGCACAAATGTTTTGAATGAAATTCAGATTGCTTTCCTTTTTTCTATTCGTTGGCGCCGTTTGCGCCTCTGCTCAATCTTCTGAAAGCGTCCCACGCCCGAAACTGGTCGTTGGAATCGTGGTCGATCAAATGCGCTGGGATTTCCTGTACCGGTTTTATTCTTTGTACCCGAGTGACGGTGGTTTTAAACGTATGATCACGCAGGGATTTAGCTGCGACAACACGCTGATCCCTTACACACCAACAGTGACGGCGGCAGGGCATGCATCCATTTACACTGGCGGTGTGCCTGCGACAAACGGAATAGTGGGCAACATCTGGTATGACAACGTGCTAAACACAACGATGTATTGTGTGGAGGATGATACGACAAAAACCGTCGGCGCCTCTGATGAAGCCGGTAAAATGAGCCCGAGAAATTTGCTTGCTACAACCATCGGCGATGAACTGCGCATAGCCACGAATTTTTCTTCGAAGGTGATCGGCATTTCAATCAAAGACAGAGGTGCTATTCTGCCAGCCGGGCGCAGCGCGAATGCAGCCTATTGGTACGACGCTGCGAATGGCGATTTTATAAGCAGCAATTATTATATGAATGAGCTCCCGAATTGGGTGAAGGACTTCAACAAAAGAAACTTGCCTGATTCCTTTTTTAAATTGAACTGGAAGCTTAGTTTACCCTCTGACGTTTATCAGCAATACTGCGGCGACGATGAGCAACCGTATGAGAGGCGTCCGTTTGGTGTAGACCAAAAACATTTTCCTTACACGCTCAGCTCAAATGTGGGATCAAACTTTGGTGCAATAGCCGTAACGCCATATGGCAACGAACTGCTTGCTGCTCTTGCGAAGGCAACAATAATAAATGAAGATTTAGGGAAGAACAAAGGAACGGATTTGTTGGCGGTGAGTTTTTCGGCGCCTGATTATATAGGCCACACGTTCGGACCGGAATCTTGGGAGCAGATGGATGACTTTATCAAGCTGGATAAAGTGATTGGTGATCTTCTTTCTTTCCTGGACGCGCAGGTAGGTAAAGGCAATTATACGGTATTTTTAACCGCGGATCATGGCACCGCTAACAGCCCGGGATTTCAAAAGATACATAAACTGCCCGGTGGAATTTTTAGGGAAGATGCTTTCCCAAACACGCTAAATCAACTGCTAAACGTAAAGTTTCATTCCGATAAAATTGTACTTGGGATTTTTGAATACCACGTTGTGTTGAATCATCAGCTTATCGATTCGCTAAATCTCGATGAGAAAGCGATCACTAAAACCATCGTTGACTATGTGATCCAAAGGCCGGAGATCGCCCAGGCATTTCCGGCAAACGATATTAATTCCGTAACGGTAAGTAATTATCAAAAGCAAATGTTCCAAAACGGACATTTTCCCGGCCGCAGCGGCGACATACAGTTGGTGCTAAAGCCCGGCTTTGTGGATGGCGATGGATTTGGTACCACACATGGGCTTTGGAATCCGTACGATGCGCATATCCCGTTACTTTTATACGGCTGGGGAATTAACCAGGGAAAGTCAAATCGTGAGATCCACATGTCTGACATTGCGCCCACAGTTTGCGCACTTCTTCATATCCAAATGCCCAGCAGTTCGGTTGGACAAGTTATTACCGAAGCTTTAAAGTGATGTGTTGCACTACCGCCTGTAGTCGCTGATATCTTCACAAAAAAAAGCTCCCGCAAATTGCGGGAGCCTCTAATTCGTATATCAAACATCACGGAGCAACAAGCCTAAAGCCATTGCCGTGAATGTTGACGATCTCGATATCTTCATCGTCTTTTAAGTATTTGCGGAGCTTCGCGATGTATACGTCCATGCTTCGGCCGTTAAAATATGTATCGCTGCCCCAGATCTTTTTTAAAGCCCGTTCGCGGGGGAGCAGGTCGTTCTTATGCTCGGCGAGCATCTTCAGCAACTCATTTTCTTTTGGAGAAAGTGTTTGGTTTTTCCCGTCATGCGCGAGTTCCCGCAGCTTGGGATTAAAGTGATAGCGGCCCAAATCAAACTCGATGTTCTCACTTTCTTTGTTCAGCTCTTCATTGCGCTTCAGAATCGCTTTTATTTTTAACAGCAGTACTTCGCTGTCGAAGGGTTTAGTAATATAATCGTCTGCACCGAGTTTATATCCTTGTATGATGTCTTCTTTCATCGTCTTTGCACTCAGAAAGAAAAGCGGGATATCAGGATCAATATCTCTTATCTCTTCGGCCAGGGTGAAACCGTCCATGTTAGGCATCATTACATCAAGCAAACAGATATCGTATTTTTCACGTTGAAAAGCGGCAAGGCCGAGCCTTCCGTCCCTCTCGAGCGTTACATCATAATCGTTTAATTCCAGGTAATTCTTCAGCACCATCCCCAAATTCGTATCGTCCTCGCATAATAGAATTTTGTATTTCTTTCCTTCCATAGTTCAATTTTTTGTTTAGAAACTTAGCATCAATTACAATGCCTTAAAGTGTATTAAATAGAATTTCCATTAAAGATAAGATTGATTAAAACAATTGCAAAGCAAAGGTGTAGTTTAACGGATGTTTATACTTTTATAGAAATTAGAAATTATGTTGTTGACACAGGATAATAAACTGAAGAAGTTGATCGTGATAGGTGACCGCATTTTGATTAGACCCTCAAAACCAGATGAACAAACTGCCAGCGGTTTATATTTACCGCCGGGTGTCCAGGAAAAGGAAAAGGTCCAGCAAGGTTATGTGATCAAAACGGGCCCTGGGTATGCGATTCCGCTACCCGTTGAAAATGAAGCGTGGAAAAATGAGGAAGAGCAGGTGAAGTATGTTCCGTTACAAGCTAAAGAAGGAGACCTGGCCATCTTTTTATTGAGCGGTGCAACCGAAGTAATATATGAAGGAGAAAAATATTTTATTGTTCCTCAAAGCGCCATCTTAATGCTCGAACGGGATGAGCAGTTGTAATTCGAAAATTATTCCCCTGACCCATCGCCAACCGTTACTTTTGTTGCTCAGTAAAAAATGAATGAATGGTAGATGTAATTCTTGGTTTACAGTGGGGCGATGAGGGTAAGGGAAAGATCGTTGATTATTTTGCGCCGCAGTATGACATTATTGCCCGTTTCCAGGGCGGACCAAATGCTGGTCACACATTGTATATTGATGATAAAAGAATTGTGTTGCACCAGATCCCTTCCGGAATTTTTCATCAGAACACGATAAACATAATCGGAAATGGTGTTGTGCTTGATCCCGTTACTTTAAAGCGTGAATGCGAAACCGTTGCTGCATTCGGCATCGATGTACGAAAGAATCTGTTCATTTCGGAGCGCACTAATTTAATTGTACCGACACATCGTGCCTTAGATAAGGCGTCTGAGCTGCAGAAAGGAGAGGGCAAGATCGGGTCAACACTCAAAGGAATTGGCCCTTCTTACATGGATAAAACCGGCAGAAACGCGTTGCGTGTTGGCGATATCACCGATAAGTCTTTCATCACTCAATACATAAAGCTGCGTTTGAAACATCAAAAACTGCTCGATAACTTTCATTTCATCGAGGAGATCAGTGAATGGGAAGAAGAGTTTTTTGAAGCAGTCGAATTTCTGAGAACACTTAATATTGTGAGTGGCGAATATTTTATTAATGAGGAAATAACGAAAGGCAAAAAAGTCTTAGCTGAAGGTGCACAGGGCAGCATGCTGGACATTGATTTTGGAACGTTCCCGTTTGTAACCTCATCGAATACGATCTCCGCCGGTGTGTGCACAGGTCTGGGGGTCGCCCCACAAAAGATCCGCGAGGTGATCGGTGTTACGAAAGCATATTGCACGCGCGTAGGAGGAGGACCGTTTCCAACGGAGTTGCAGGACTCAGTGGGTGAGGAGCTTCGAAAAATCGGAAACGAATTTGGAGCAACAACCGGGCGACCGCGTCGCTGCGGATGGATCGATCTGGTGGCATTAAAATATACGGTTATGCTGAATGGTGTTACAAAGGTGGTCATGACAAAAGCAGATGTGCTTGATAGTTTTGAGCAATTAAAAGTTTGTGTAAATTATTCCATCGATGGGCAGGAAACCGACAGGGTTCCATTCCAGTTAATGCAAGTAAATATGAAGCCGGAATACAAATCGTTCAATGGCTGGAACATAGACACGACCGCTATAAAAAATTCGAATAATTTGCCCCTTGAAATGCAGCAATATATATCATTCATAAATCAATATATAAAGGCTCCTGTATCTTATGTATCGAACGGCCCTCAGAGAGACCAGGTGATCATTGTTGCGCCGTAAAAATTTTTTTTGTTGATTAAAAAAGTCGTTGAAATTTTACAACTGCTAATCCAAATTGACTATGTCATCGAAATCAGATAAAGCAAAAAAATCCAGCAACAAGCCTGTGGAGAAAAAAGATGTTGAGAATGCCTCACCGAAATCGAAAAAGCAATTGGAGGAAGAAGAAGAGGATGATCTTGATGAACAGCAGGAAGAGGTAAAGGACTCATTAAAGAAGACTGCGCCGAAATCGAAAAAGAACAACGAGGAAGCTGGCGACGGAGAAGACGACGACAGTGACGTCGCCGAAGATGAGGTAGATGAATGGGACAAGCCGGAAGAAGAAGAGAACTGGGATCCTGATTTTGATGAGTTCGATATTCCAAGATCAAAAGCAAAGAAAGCAGGAAAGAAGGAGTCGGAAGAAGAGGAGGATGATTTTAAGTTTGACGATGACCTGAAGGAATTTGACCTCTTTAATGATTCAGATTTCGATGATGAGTCTGAAGATGACTTCTAATCTGTAATCGCTGTTCTGTCTGGGAACTACTTTCTATAAACTTCGCTCTACGCTCCAGTAGTAAAGTGTTGAATTCAGTCACCCGATTTTAAATCCGCATCTATTTAGTTCCTGCCGCCGGTTCAACCGATGCCTGGTTTAGGAAAAGCTCTACACTTTGCTTTAGTATTTCTATCTTTTTTGCCTGGAACAATGAGACTTTGTCAGCAGGAATTCGAAGAGGATAAATTCCACCCTTGGCAAGTTCAGCATCTATATTCGGGTTTAGCTGGTTAAAAACTGTAATGTCCATCATCAGTGTATTTGCAATTACAACTGAGTTATATTTTCCGTAAATGTTTATTGTCGCACAGCTTGCCACCAACTCCATGTACGCATCTGCGGGTTTGTTTACAGCATTGCTGAAAACTGCGTTTTGCGCTTCGCTCGCAGTCATCGTCACCACACTTCCGTCGCCTTCAAAAAAGTAATGTGTTGCAATAAACTTCTTTACGTGGTTGCGTGTCTCCTCGGGAAGATAGTATTGAATTTCCCAAAAATTTCTGCTGCGGCCTTTAGCGATCGCCTGGTTAACGTTTCCCGTCCCGCAGTTATAAGCCGCGATGACAAGTAGCCAATCGCCATAAGTTGAGTAAAGCTCCTTTAATATTTGTGCGGCTGCGTTGGTACTTTTTATATAATCCAGCCGGTCGTCGTAATACCCGGTCTTCAACCCGTGCTCCCGCGCCGCATCTTCCATGATCTGCCACGGGCCCACAGCTCCGGCCCACGAGATAGCATTGTTGCTAAGGCTGCTTTCAATGACCGATAAATATTTTAGCTGAACGGGCACACCGTAGGAGCTGAGGATGTGGTCATACAAATTGAAATACGGCTTGCCCCAGATCTTCATATTGTTGAGGCTGCGATTGTGCCTGCGGATATAGTCGTCAACAAACGACTTTGCTTGTGGGTTTACTGAAAAATTAGAAACTTTTCCCTCGTCCGGCGACAAAAGGCTTGCAAATAATTTAGAGCTGTCTTTAACCGGGTCAGTAGCCAGGATTTTACCGGTTGTATCGGTGCCACTGCTATCCTTCAAAAAAGTTCTGTCATTCGGGTTTGCCCCAGCACAAAAAGAGGAAAATTGGAATAATAAAAGGAACACCGTTAGCACTCCAACCCGGCGGTCCAACCTTTTCACGGTTAACAGAGAGACTTTACCAAAACGCTTCTTTATCAATTCTCAACATTTTAATATCAATCGAACCGCGGCTCGTTTGATTGGTTATTAAGACGATTTATCCCGATAAGCTTTTTAGAAAGGTGGAGCAAATTTAATTCATTTAGTTGAGATGCCATTACCTGGAGCCCGAAAGGCATGCCATTGGAGTGTTTAAATAAAGGAAGCGATACGGCCGGTATGCCTGTGAGATTCGCAAAAACGGTGTAGATATCGGCAAGGAACATTTCCACCGGGTCCGATTTTTTTTCGCCTAACTTAAAAGCAGTAAATGGCGAAACCGGGGAAAGTAAGGCATCAACTTCCGCAAAGACAGATTTCGTTTTTTGCAAAAGCAGCTTCCGTACTTTTTGTGCCTGGGACACGTAGGCCTCGTAATAACCTTCGCTTAGAACGAACGTGCCAAGCATGATGCGCCGTTTTACTTCCTGGCCAAATCCTTTGCTGCGGGTTAGCTTAATTTGTTCGGTGAGGTCGCTGGTTTCCGGGCATGCAACTGTTCCAAATTTTATTCCATCGTATCGTGAAAGATTGCTCGAAGCTTCTGCCGTCGTCAAAATATAGTAGGCTGGCACGATAAAATCGAGCAGGTCGAAATCGATTGGCTTAACTGCGATGTCATGCGCGGTCAGTTGAGCGATAAATGCTTTTTGAATGGTTGCGATTTCTGGATCAAGGCCTGGATGTTCGAATGTTGCGGGAAAATAACCAACTGTATAACGGTCAGAGTTCTCCGGAGCATTAGAATTCACATATTCGAATTCTGAATTGATTACTGTGCTGTCGTAAGCATCAGGTCCCGCGATCACTTCCAGCGTAATTCCTGCATCATCCACATTCCTTGCGAGAACCCCGAGTTGGTCAAAAGACGAACCGTATGCTATCAGTCCATAGCGGGAAACCCTTCCATAAGACGGTTTTAATCCTACTACGCCGCAGAAATCGGCCGGTTGTCTTACTGATCCGCCGGTATCGCTTCCCAGACTGATCATGCACAAACCGGCCATGACGGACACAGCCGAGCCACCAGACGAACCTCCAGGCACCCGTGACGAATCGGCCGCATTCAAAACAGGTCCATAGGCAGAATTTTCATTACTGCTCCCCATGGCAAATTCGTCGCAGTTCTGCCGGCCGATAATTATCGCGTCTTCGCGCAACAGCTTTTCAGTGACCG
Organism: Parafilimonas sp.; assembly: GCA_035631175.1. Classification (GTDB taxonomy): domain Bacteria; phylum Bacteroidota; class Bacteroidia; order Chitinophagales; family Chitinophagaceae; genus Parafilimonas. The sequence continues at coordinate 7,690 of DASQJI010000536.1, read as the reverse complement.
TTGCATTAAAAATCGAGCGGAAATTTTCAAGGACTTTTGACGAAGCGGAAAGTTTATGACCCTTGAATGCGATCACATCCTTTAAACCGATCACAACCCCGTGCATTTTTCCAGGTGGCTTGCCGTCTCGTCGTTCCCGATCCAGAGCGGCGGCACGTTCTAATGCTTCCGATTCGTATACTTCAAGAAACGCGTTCAGGTGGGCGTTGCGCCGTATGTTTTCCAAATAATGAGAAACGGCCTCAACGCATGTGGTGTGGCCGTTCAACAAATTAAATTGGTAGTCTTTGATAGATGAAAAACTAAACAAAGGCTTCAATATGATTGAAAGGAATTAAGGCTGGCTTGTGGTTGTTGTAGATTGTGTTTTGTTGTTCGCTGAAGGAGCCTGACGGGGCGGTTCATTCATTCCATCTTCAAGCTCTCTGCGCACGTTATTTTTTGCGTCATTGAATTCACGAATTCCTTTTCCTAAACCCCTCATGAACTCAGGAATTTTTCTGCCGCCGAATAAGATTAAAACAGCAAGGATAATTAGGATCCATTCAGACCCGCCGGGCATACTCATAAAAAAAATTTTAGACTACAAAGTAACACTAAAAAAGAAATACGCTGAAGAAATATCTTTTTACAGGACGTTTTAACTAGACGTAAAGAACTACATCCTTTTTTCTTTGATCCTTGCGCTCTTACCGCTGCGGCTTCTGAGGTAATATAGTTTGGCGCGACGAACTTTACCAACTTTATTCAGCACGATCGATTCAACATTCGGTGAGAAAAACGGGAACACTCTTTCTACGCCGATGCCATCAGATATTTTTCGTACCGTAAACGTAGCAGTAGAACCAGTTCCCTGGATCTTCAGCACATCCCCGCGAAATCCCTGGATACGTTCTTTTCCGCCTTCCACGATCTTATAGTTCACTGTGATGTTATCACCTGCCTTAAACCTCGGATGTTTCTTTTTGCCTGTAAGCTGATCGTGTACAAATTGAACTGCTGCGTTCATAACTCTATTTTTTAAAAGGACGGCAAAGGTAACTTCTGACACCAGAACTTCCAAATAAAACTCACCCATACACGCCCGGCAAACATTATTAACGCGCCAGGTTCACCGCTCGTTTTTCGCGTATTACCGTGACCTTGATCTGGCCGGGATATGTCATCTCGTTCTGAATTTTCTGGGCGATCTCGAAACTCAGTTTATCGCTGTCGGTATCGGTAACTTTTTCCGCCTCCACAATAACTCTCAATTCGCGGCCGGCCTGGATTGCATATGCTTTTTCTACGCCGGTATAGCTCATGGCCAGCGTTTCGAGATCTTTGATGCGCTGCAGATATTGTTGCATTATTTCTCTCCGCGCGCCGGGCCTTGCACCGCTGATGGCATCACAGCTCTGCACGATGGGTGAGATAATATATTGCATTTCCATTTCATCGTGGTGTGCGGCGATCGCATTTACCACCGCTGGATTTTCACCGTACTTTTCTGCAAGCTTGCCGCCGAGGAGGGCATGGCTCAATTCGGTTTCTTCATCAGGAACTTTGCCGATGTCGTGTAGCAAACCGGCACGTTTGGCGAGCTTCGGACTTAGCCCGAGTTCGGCGGCCATCGTGGCGCACAAATTCGCTACTTCCCGACTGTGCATCAAGAGGTTTTGACCATAAGATGAACGAAAGCGCATTTTTCCGACAATTCTCACTAATTCTTTGTGCAAACCATGAATGCCGAGTTCCATCACTGTACGCTCTCCAATTTCAACGACCTGTTCTTCAAGCTGCTTCCGTGTTTTCTCAACAACCTCCTCGATGCGCGCTGGATGGATCCTTCCGTCGGCGACCAGGCGCTGCAGGCTGAGCCTTGCAATTTCGCGCCGCAACGGATCAAACGACGATAGGATGATCGCTTCAGGCGTGTCGTCAACGATCAGGTCTACGCCGGTAGCTGCTTCGATCGTCCGGATGTTTCGTCCTTCACGACCAATGATCTGACCTTTGATCTCATCGCTTTCAAGGTTGAAAATGGTGACGGTGTTTTCTATGGTTTGCTCTGCCGCCGTGCGCTGTATCGATTGGATAATGATCTTTCTTGCCTCTTTGTTTGCGCGCAGTTTTGCATCTTCGATAACTTCCTGTTGAAGTACGAGCGCTTGCGTTTGGGCCTCTTGTTTCAGGCTTTCGACAAGTTGGGATTTTGCCTCGTCGGCCGTTAAGCCGGCGATCTTCTCAAGACGCTTGATGTGTTCTTCCTGGTGCTTTTCCAGTTCGTTTCTTTTTTGAGCAACAACCTCAAGCTGGCGGTTCAGATTTTCTTTGATTGCCTCATTTTCCTTGATGTGTTTTTCCAGTGAAGCTTCCTTTTGGTTGATGATGATCTCTTTTTGCTTTACACGATTCTCATTATCGCTGATCTTTTTGTTTCTTTCGAGTACCTCCTTATCGTGCTCTGCCTTAAGTTGGACAAACTTTTCTTTTGCTTCTAAGATCCTTTCTTTTTTTGTTGTTTCAGCTTTGAGCTGCGCTTCTGAAATTATTTGTTGGGCCTGCGTTTCAGCGTCCTGCAGCTTTTTTTGTGTGTTCTTGGCAAAAAGAACTTTCCCTAATGCTATCCCTGCTATTAAAGAAATAATTCCTGTTATTATAGCAATTACGTCCATGAATGTAAATTTTAAACTGATACATAAGTCTTTCAAAATTATATGAAAGAGAATTCGCGAAGGTAATTAACGGAAAGCAGATTTTTTAAAACTATCGAAAGCCCAAATTTGGAAGTTAATGTGCCAATTTGGGAAAGATCCAGAGCGGATGCCAGATGACTACAATTGAAAATCAAGACAATAAAACAGAGTTTGCGCTTGGCATCCGTTTTGGCATTACCGAAATACCCGTTTTTCCTCCGTTCCCAATCGAAAACTAAATACAAATCTGGAATTAGCCACTATACCCAAGGGCTAATCTCTTATCCGTTCCCGATGATATGAGCAATATGGGGCTGCAGCCAAAACTTTCAGAAGCGGCGATGTGATTGTGGTCAATAATATTGGACTTTGTCTTCATGGTCAAATGGTTTGAAGCCATGAAGACAAGTTCAATTGCTTCAATTTTTTTTCCCCTTCCCATTATTGAATTCAATTCAATAAATAGGTCGTTCGCTAATCACGCTTAACTATGTAGCGCCTCTTCAATTATTTTTTGCAGATTTTTCAATTTTCCAGTGATCTCTTCAGGATCAAGGTTCATGGCGATAGGTGGGGTTTCTTCTGTTGCAAGCCAAATGAGGACCATTGCAATGTAGTCCTGCATGTCCTTGCCTGCAAAATTCGTTTTGAACTCAATGATCTTCTCATTGATCAGTTTGACTGTCTTCCGAAGTTTCTCCTCATCCTCCGGCTTTATGCGCAATCGGTAATTTCTGTCGGCAATAAGGATGTTGACCGGGATCAAATTTTCCATTTCTAAGCGTTTAAGAGTGAGAGACACTTTTCAATGTCGCGCAGGTAAACATCTATTCGTTGTTGCAGCAACTTCTTTTCCCCTTCGTCATAAAGTGTGGACAACGATTTCGCATCGATCTTTTGTTGCGCAGACTGCATTGTATTTTCTTTTTCCGTGAGCCCGAGTTGCAGTTCGGCGGCCAGTTGCTTCAGATGCTCATTTTCTTTTTGCACATTATTAAGCTTCTTCAACAAGGCTTGCACCGACAACTGCAATTCTTTTATTTGCGCCTTCATCTCTTCCATTATAAACTTAATTTATTTCCGGACCTCCGCATCGAAATCCGTTTCCAGTTTTTTTACGATTGTTTGCATTACGGCTTCCACATCCTGATCAGTGAGTGTCTTTTCAGCATCTAGAAAACTGAAATTTATCGCCAAAGATTTTTTGTCGTTTCCAATTTTATCGCTCTCAAAAATATCGAACAAATGGAATTGTTGCAGATACGGAATACTCATATTCTTTAGACTTTTCTCGATACTTCGATATGCGATATTTCTTTGAAGTACCACCGCCAGGTCCCTTTCTACCGTTGGAAACTGCGGGATCTCGCGAAACGTAATCGTTTCCTTCCCAGCTTCCTTCAAGACGGCCTCATAATTCAGCTCACCGTAGACTACCGGCTGCCTGATGTCGAACCGTTGCAGGAAAGCGGGATCTGCCTGCAATATCATGCCTAAACCATGCTCGCCTCTGTATATCGTTTGAAAAATGCCTTTTTCAAAAATTTCGGGAGCTGCAAACTGAACGTCTTTAACGTTAACACTCCGTAGGAGGCTTTCGACAATACCTTTCGCTGTAAAAAAATCGGGCATATACGAATTGTGTTTCCAGTCGCCGCCAGCATTTTTACAGGTCAGCCAAAAAGAAAAATTCTGTTTCTCCGCATAACTATCATCCAAATTTTTATATGTCGTTCCAAATTCAAAAAAACGAAGATCATGGCTTTTTCGGTTGATGTTGTATGCAATCATCTCGAGTCCTGTCTCCAGCATCGAAGGCCTGAGCAGGTCAAGATCTGCGCTCAGGTTATTCAAAAGTTTAACGGACCCTGCCAAAGTTTCTTCCGAAAAATTTTTGCTGTTCGTGATCGAGTTCGTTATGATCTCATTGAAACCAATGCCGGTTAATAATGTGGAAAATTTCTCCTTCAGTTTTTCGCCCGCAGGGTCATCTTCAAGAGCAGGCGATATTGTGATCGATGCTGGAATCTCAATGCTGTCCAACCCATCGATCCTCACGATCTCTTCCACCACGTCGGCGGGTATCGTGATATCCATCTTGCTAAGTGGAACGGCAACTTCGAGTGCGTCGACGGTTTCGCTGACAAGTTCAAACTCCAGTGCAGACAGGATGGTCTTAACTACCGGAATCGGATACGTTTTGCCACTTAATTTTTTCAGGTAATCGTGTTTCAAAACGACCTGTGCTTTTTTTTCTTCGGACGGATAAACATCAATAATGTTACCGGTGATGTTGCCGCCAGCTATTTCCTCGATTAATTGACCCGCTCTCGCCAATGCACGGACTGTTCCTGAAACATCAACGCCCTTTTCAAAATGTACTGCCGCCTCTGTTCTTAAACCATGCCTGAACGAGGTTTGCCGTACTGTGGAAGGACTGAACCACGCGCTTTCAAGAAATATGTTTTTTGTTTTGTCTGACACGCCGCTGTGAGCGCCACCGAACACGCCCGCAATACAAACGGGCCGGTGTGTGTCGCAAATCATGAGATCACGGCTGCTAAGTTTGCGTTCTGTGTCGTCCAGCGTTACAAACCTGGTTCCCTCAGCAAGGTTTGTTACAACGATCGTTTTGGATGTTATTTCATCGGCATCAAACGCGTGAAGTGGTTGCCCGGTCTCATGCAACACAAAATTTGTTATATCAACAATATTGTTGATCGGCCGCTGACCAATCGACTTTAGTCGATTTTGAAGCCAGTCCGGCGATTGATTTACAGTAACGCCACTTATGGTTAACGCTGAATAACGTTTGCAATCCTTAGTGTTCTCAATTTGGACGTGAAAGGAATTTTCTGTGGGGCTTTGTTGCAATTCAACGAAAGGAAGTCGCGGCCGCACGATGTGGCCTGTATGATGGGTGAGCCAGGCACACACATCCCTCGCAACCCCGATATGGCGCATCGCCTCCATGCGATTTGGAGTAAGGCCGATTTCATAGATCCAGTCCGTATAAACATTAAAATGGTCAGCCGCGGGGCTTCCGATTTTTGCCTGTACAGGTAATATAAAAATTCCTGAATGATTGCTGCCGAGCCCGATCTCGTCTTCGGCGCATATCATGCCATAACTTTCAACACCCCTAATCTTTGCTGTCTTCATCATAACCGGCTCGCCGCTCACAGGATGAATTGTAGAACCGACCGGCGCAACAATCACTTTTTGACCATTTGCTACGTTTGGCGCGCCACATACAATTTGCAACGGTTCATTCGCGCCGACGTCAATAGTCGTTACCTTAAGTTTGTCCGCATTTGGATGCTGTTCGCATGAGAGCACTTTGCCAACTATCAAACCAGCCAGGCTGCCCTTGATGTTTTCATAAACTTCCAGCGCCTCTACCTCCAATCCCACTGAAGTAAGTATCGCGGATAATTGCGACGGCGCGATCGGTTCCGGCAACCCCGATTCTCCAACGGGCAGGTATTCATGAAGCCATTTATACGAAATCTTCATAGCTCATCTGTTGTTGCAAAAATATAGTTTAACAAGTATGCGTTGTAAGAATATCGTTATTCGCACTGTGGCGGCTTATACACAAAAAGTTTTGAAGCAAGCATTGTTCTCAAAAAAAATTTTTTCACCTCGTGAATGTGAATTGCGATTGCGTGGAACGGTAAAACTTTTGTTTTTGTTGAAAACGTTGGTAAATTAGTGTGCAACTGCAACACTTTTGTTGAAAGGCTGTGTGTATTTCATTGAAAAAAATAATTTGAAAAAAAATTTTTCAATGCCAGAAAACGCACTTTAATTCGTTTCTCGTTGAGCAGGTAACATACAGGAAACATTCGATAAGATTGCTTTACCTCAACTAAGCTGTTTATAAAAATTTACTGACCAGGTTAAATTTGGAAAATGGAAATTATTAATCCAAACAAAGAACGGCGTGCCCGCCGGAAATCTTCTGTTGACCTTAGTACACTGGTTTATGGCAAAATTCCTCCGCAGGCGCGCGACTTGGAGGAGGCGGTGCTTGGTGCCATCATGCTTGAGAAAAGCGCTTTTGACACCATAGTAGAAATATTAAAGCCGGAATGCTTTTATGTTGACGCACACCAACTGATCTTTAAATCGTTTCAAAGCCTCGCTCAGAAAAGTATGCCCATCGACATGCTAACGGTTGTCGAGGAGCTGAAAACGAAAGAAGAGCTTGACGTGATCGGAGGGCCGTATTATATCACGAGGCTTACCAACGCTGTGGTTTCGACAGCGAACATTGAGGCGCATGCGCGCATCATCCTCCAAAAATTCATTCAAAGAGAATTGATCCGCATCAGCGGCGAGATCATAGGTGATGCTTATGAAGATAGCACAGACGTTTTTGATCTGCTTGACGACAGCGAGACAAAGATGTTCAACATTACCAATCACTATCTCAAGAAAAATTACGAGGACATTGGTAACGCTCTGGCAAAAGCAATCAACAGGATCGACGAACTACGCAACAAAAAGGAGGATATCTCCGGTGTGCCGAGCGGCTTTTCAAGTCTCGACCGCGTTACGTACGGCTGGCAGCCGACCGATTTGATCGTGCTTGCGGCGAGGCCTTCAGTCGGTAAGACGGCTCTTGCTTTAAACCTTGTACGGAATGCTGCCTTGCATCCTACAAAGCCGACCGGGGTAGGGATATTTTCTTTGGAAATGAGTGCATCTCAATTAGTGCAGCGTATATTATCGGCTGAAAGCGAAATTGCGCTCGAAAAAATTGCACGCGGCAAGCTTGAGGATTATGAGTACCAGCAATTACACACAAAGGGTATTAAGAGACTCGAACAGGCGCCGATTTTTATTGACGATACGGCGGCGCTGAACATTTTTGAATTTCGCGCGAAAGCACGCCGGCTGGTTAATAAACACCATGTAGGCCTTATCGTAATCGACTACCTGCAGTTGATGAGCGGAACGGGTGACCGCGGAGCGAATCGCGAACAGGAGATCAGTAATATTTCGCG
>DASQJI010000535.1:0-2598 GCA_035631175.1 Parafilimonas sp. | reverse complement strand
CGACAACAAAAAAACGATGTGCCGTGCCGACGCGCCAAGCACCTTACGAATACCAACTTCCTTTGTACGTTGCACCGCCATGAACGAAACAAGTCCGTATAAGCCCAGGCAACTGATAAAAATTGCAATACCTGCAAAAATTTTGTACAACTGCGATAGCTGGTTTTCCTGCTTGTAAAAATTCTCAATAGTTTGGTCGAGGAACTTGTACTCGTATACGTAATCCGGGAACTGGCTGTTCCATAATTTTTCTACGTACGGAAGCACCTTTTTTTCTGCGCCCGGATTTATTTTTATGTTGATGGTTTGATAAACATCCTTCCATGTACTCAGCACAACAGGCGCCATTGGTTGTCGCAGCGAATAAGAATTAAAATCGCGTACAACACCAACGATGTTGGCGACTTTTTCTCCGTGCCAAAAACTGATCTCCTTGCCGATTGCGTCCTGCGGATTCGTGATGCCGAGTTTATGAATAAGGGTCTCATTTACCACAAATTCCCGCACGGTATCGCTTGGACTGTATGCATGACCGGCCACGAAATGGAGATTATATGTCTTGAAATAATCTGGATCAGCCCACTTAAGATTGGCACTGAAGTCTGTATTTTTTGATGAGTGATCGAAATTGAAATCGCTGTTCCAGTTGCCGTCGGAAGAAGGGCTTGCAAAACTAAAGCTCACACTCCTGATGTCCGTATTATCAAGCAGTTGGTTACGCAGATAATCAATCTTCTTATGGCTAACGCTGTCGCCGGGAATCGGCACATTAATGATGGCAGCTTTATCAAAACCAAGTGAGGCATTTTTGAAGAAGTTCATTTGACTTACGACTATGAACATTCCGATGATGAGGACGTGTGCGATCGCAAACTGCAGGATCACCAGCGCTCGCCGAAGCGAAATTCCGCCTATCATTTTCGACGTTATCTTACTTTTCAGCGCAGTGATCGGACTAAAGCCGGATAAGATGATAGCAGGATAAATGCCTGACAGTAATGTTACAACTATTGCAAGTGCAAGTACGAACAGGATGAGTGTTGGGTTCGCGATAAAGCTCATATTCATTTGCGTTTCGAGCAACTGGTTGAGCAATGGCAAAACCGACACCGCGATCACGATCGCAGTTGCGATAGCAACCACAACTATTATCGCGGTTTCTCCGAGAAATTGGAACGCGAGTTGGCTCCGGTTACTTCCCAGCACTTTTCTCACCCCAACTTCTTTTGAGCGGTTCACTGCCTGCGCGGTTGCAAGATTGATAAAGTTCACACAGGCGATCACGATGAGAAACAGTCCTATCAGCGACAATGCTTTTATCAGCGAATGACTGAACGTATGCTCGTTATAGTTTCCGAAACGTTCATCATAATGAATCTCCGTCAAGGGTTGCGCAATGTAACTATCTGACGCATATTCTGCCGGTTTGTGCTTTTTTGCAAAAGCTTTTAATTCGTTATTAAATTTTGCGACAGGCAGGTCAGGAGGCAGCACAACAAAGGTGTAGGCGCCGCCGAATGTGCTTACCCAATCCTCAAAATTGTTTTTTATGTATGTGTTTTGAAGTGCAGAATATCCAACGACCACGCTAAATGGAAAATCGGAGTTATGAGGTATGTTTTTAAGAATGCCTTTAACCGTGTACAAAGTTTTGTTCTCGTACTTGATCGTTTTTCCGATCGCTGATCTCCAGTCCCCAAAAAATTTTTCAGCAGTTGCTTGTGTGAGCACTGCGCTGTTTGGATCAGTGAGCGCTGTCTTTGCATCACCGGCAAGCCAGCCAAAATTGAACATGCTGAAGAACTCTGGCTCCGCATAATAAAAATTATCCTCCTGGATCTTTTTCAAGTGTGTAGTCCCGTCTTCGACCGTTATTTGTCCGCCGTTCCTAAACACGGACGCTACTTGTTTTATTTGAGGAAAATCCACACGAAGGGCGCGGCCCGTGGGAAATGATACGCCGTCAGAATAACTAACGCCGTCCTGGTTATGAAATTCTGTGCCGACGCGATAAATGCTGTTTCGCAGCGGATGAAAATCATCGAAGCTGGTTTCGAACTGCACAACCAGGAAGATCAATAAACAAGCAGCAATGCCCACCGCTAATCCCAGCGTATTTATTAAAGCGTAAGTTTTATTACGCTGCAGATTTCTAAGAGCAGTCTTCAAATAATTTCTAAACATAGCGTGGCATTATTGTGAGTTTGAGCTTGACGTCGCTGCCTGTCGTTTCGAATGGTTACTGGTCAATCGTGAGTTTGTGAATTGGATCGTGATTGCTTCCTTCGTCCTTTTCACCCGATAATCCAATTCGAATCAACCGTTATCCCAATAACCTAATTAACCAATAAACCATAAGCCAACCAGAACACCTGCGTGTTTCGTCTCAATGGGCATGCCAAGGCTGAAACCCTTTCTGGATAAGCATTTCAGAAACTACAAGCCGCAAAAGTGTTCGGAAACGAACACCGCTCGTACGAATTTGTTCGGAGACGGGATAAGTGGTGAGGGATTCAAGTTGGATGCGGGGATAAAACGTTGATAGAAACCCCGAGGGTTTTGAGAACCCTCGGGGTTTAGCGAATCTTTTCTTCCTTT
>DASQJI010000534.1:0-2895 GCA_035631175.1 Parafilimonas sp. | reverse complement strand
ACCAAGCCGACCGGCGAAGGAACCGGTTTAGGTTTGAGCCTGAGCTATGATATTATCAAGGCGCACGGCGGTGAGATCAAAGTAGCAACCAAAGAAGGTGAGAGTACTATATTTACAATCGAACTACCAGTTGAGTGATGACTATTTTTTTTGACTGAATTCTTGTTTGCAATCAAAAGACATCTTTATTGAGCTGCCGTAACAACAAGGCCGGCGACGAGACCGCCAATCACACCCCCAACCAAAGTGCGCCACCACCAATTTTTCCTGCTGTCTATCAGAATAGTATTTGAAGCAGTGCTTATTTTATCGGTCGGAGAACCATCTAGCTGTTTTTTGTTTTTGAGTGTCTGATATGGTTTGAATGAATTTGTAAGGAGCGTATCGGAATGCATGCCAACAGAATCCACTAAGTGCAGGGTGTTATTTGCAAGGTCAACGTTTTGTTTCGTGATGCCGCTCGTTTCGCTAATTGTTACACTTCTCAGGTCAATGGAATCAGCTACCCTGGAAATATTGTCCGCAACGCCGCCCAGCGTATAGTGTCTTTCCAGGTTATCCATAGCCGCTAGCAACAGAGACCTGCTTTCTGACGCATAATAATAAGCGTTCAAGAAGTTATTGCTGCTGAAGGCGTTTAAGTTTGGAAACGCGCTTTGGCTACTGCCCTTGCATAAATAATCCATTTCTCTTTTTACGGCCATCAGACTTTCCACATAATCGTTCAGTTCTTTATTGGTGTAATAATAGAGAAAGGAAGAATCAGTTGATTTCTCACCTTTTATATAAAATGACTCCGCGTGAATTCTGTCAATATATTCTGTAATCAGCAAGGGATCCCTGTCACATTCATTGCCTAAGCTAGTCGAGGAATCACTTCTTTTTTTATCAAACTGAATTTTGTATCTTTTTAAAACATTGTTCGTGCTGTCAATAAATTTGCTTAGAGCGTCAAGATCATTATCAAAACTTTTCAGGAGCCCGGTTGTGTCCCACCACTTCAAATTTCTTATAAAAACCGCATTCCCGGACGTTTGACCGTAACTGCTTTGCAGTATCAAAAAAAGCACTGAAAAAAGCAATATTTTTTTCATCGTGTGAGATTAATAATTGTTGATCGGCTTAACCTGTTCCTGGATCTCGTTGAGTTTCTTTTTTATCTCCTCCACGTCGTGCCTGACTGCGGTGTCAACGATTGAAACTGAACCTCCCAGTTGTATGTAAGAGGTGTCCGCCTTACTTTTTGAGCCAGTGACCGCCGATGTAACATTGTTTTCGGCATTCGAAAATGTTACCGCCTTGTAAGGCGATCTTATGTCGATCTCTTCGTCTTTCACCATTTTGAAGATCGGGATAAGCAGCCATGCTGTTATCGTCAAAAACATCCAAAGCGTTACGGATAGTTTTGATGCATCGGCGACACTCGCCTTCATTTCTGACAGCTTATTTTCATCAGTTTCATCACCGCGTCTTTTAGTGAACTCCATTCCCTCCAGTTGTACGCTGCGTATATCCTCGTTCATCTTGAGAAAAATATAGAGTGCGAGAATGGTAAAGAACAAACTCAGCAGCAACATCATTCCTTTTGCCTGCACACTTCGCAATTGATAGCCCAATTGCGATTGGGCGCCTACTTCTGTTCTTTTTGATAGTTCATTCAAAACTGCGCGCTCCATTTCCAAAAACACGAGGTCCTTCGCGTTAATAGAATCTGGCAGCGAGAGCTGTTTAAATTTATTATTGAGCGAATCGATTTGCGCTTTGATCGGGAACTTATCAATTTGTTCCTTAATCGAATCTTCGCCAGTGCTATCCCGCGCAATGTTACCCATCGTTGGAGACCTCGGAAGCGTATCCAATAATTGAATTAAAGATTTCCGGAGGGTGTTTAACGCCCTCGCGTACGCTATAGTGCGGGGATTAACCGTGGTATCCTGTTCTGCAGAATCAGCCTGCGCTTGTGCTGTATCTACGCCTGCTCCGTTCACCGAGTCGATCAGTATTGCGTGGTCCGCTGGCGTCCGGAGCAAAGATTCACTGAGATCAATGGCAGGTTGCTCCTGTTTCCAAGACTCTTGTACGGCAACAATTTCCTTTGTTGCGGCGTCAATTGTTTCCTTGAGATCCAATAGAGCAAAGCCACGATCGCCTGCTGTTTTTGACGACAGCTTTTCGCTCTTGCTCGCCTCCCAATTGTTTAAATAAAAAAACCCAACCGCAAAAAGCAGAAAAAGCATGATGATCGCCGGGCAGGCAAACTGGACAAAGCTTCTGTAAAATTGTTTTTGTTGTTTTCGCTGGGCAGCATCAGGCAGAAGTTTTTCGCGTTTCCGTTTAAAAAAAATGTAGCTAAAAAAATTCTTAAATCCGTCTGTGAATATTGAGTTCGGGCTTGCGTCGGCGCCATATAAATAATAGTCAATACAACCAAGGCAATATGCAAAACAGAAAAATAAAAGCAAAGCGCTCCAGACGAAATAAATTATCATGATGGTTGTAACACCAGCCTTGTCAATATGAAAATAAAAAATACCGATCGTCAGAAGCGATTGTAACACGATAAATAGTCTTACCGCCCTTATGAAAAATTTGCTGTGGCGGCTGAGGGCTTCGGTGTTGTTAAAAGGAGGAAGGCATACGCGCAACGACTGCATATTCCACCAGGTCCATATGAGAAAGAGTGCCGGTAAGATCAAAAAGTAAGTCCAGGTAAACCACCAGTAGGCATTTTTGTAGCCGACTCCAAGAGAACCGTGCAAATAGTCCCAGATGTTAGGAGCTAAGATCTGAAACGATACAACACCAATAAACGCACTCCATATAAGGCCTTTCAGGCTGGCAAATATGTTGTCGCTCGAATTATCAGGCATACTGTTTTGGTTTTCTGTTTCTAAT
>DASQJI010000533.1:0-3555 GCA_035631175.1 Parafilimonas sp. | reverse complement strand
CCTTTGTATATTTTTTTTTAATCTTAAAACAATCATCATGAGAAGTATTTTGTATATCATCGCCGTTATCCTTGTTATTGGATGGCTGCTCGGTTTCTTCGTATATAGTGCAACCGGGCTCATCCATATATTACTTGTTCTTGCAGTGATCTCCCTGTTGCTCGCTTTGATCGGGGGAAGGGGAACACCTTAGGATTCATCCCTTTTAGACACCCGCGTCAGGCCATCTTTTATTTGAACAGCCCGGGCACGATGCATTTCTGCTGCATTTTAGCGACTATGCTAATTTGGGCGTGAACTGTCATGAAAAAAAATTGATAAGAAACCGGGCATACTTTTATTCATCCCTTCACAGTTACGGTACTTTTGGATTATACGATTTGACGGCTCCCCTGTCAAAGCGACTGCGGTCCTAAAAAATGCGTGGCGACGTCGTTCGTGCTTCGGCGTCGGATGCTCGTTTTATTTGTTAAACGACCATCTAAAACTTTGCCTAAATCAACTAAATTCACTCGAGCACCAACCAGGAATAACTGCCACCTGGTGTAATATTTTTTTCAAACCGTGAAAGAGATCGCAACGATGTTTTACTAGAAATATTTTTATCGGTCCTCAGTTTTCTAAGGTTGTGTTTTTCAAAAAAATTTGAAAAAAATAATTCTGGATTAAACTTTTAAGGTTCGGGTAACTCTATCTACGCATATTAAACTTAAGATTAATTACAAGCTAAGAATTTATGAAAGCAAGACCCTCCCTGCTCGCAGTCTATTCTGTGTGTGCGGCGCTGTTGTTTGGTTGCACCAAGGATCCGCTAAAGAATCTGAACGAAGAAGAATCAAGAATTTACATCACGAACAGCGATTCCACTGTTGACTTTTCAAGCTTCAAAACGTACAGTATCTCGGATTCTGTTGACGTGCTTGACAACAACCGTTCCTTTAAAGATCTTACACCACTTGACCAGGCATACATCGATGCGGTGAACAAGTATATGCAGCAACGCGGATATGAACTGGTGAACAAAAATGCAAACCCGGAAATTGGTATCAACGTAAACAGAATTTATAGTACCAGCAGCGGTTATTACAGTTATACGGATTATTGGGACTATTATGACGGTTATTGGGATCCTTATTACTGGGGATATGGAGGCTATGGGTACTACGTTCCCAGCAGTTATGGAATATATCAAATAACTGAAGGAGCGATGAGTATTGACATGCTCGATCTCAGGGACGCAGCGAATAAAGGAAAAATAGATGTTATTTGGAACGGGCTTATTCGCGGCGAAGGCATTTTCAGCACCGGCAACGCGGATGCGATCGTTAAGGCGTTGTTTGATCAATCAACATATTTGCAAACCCACTAAACCAGAATTCACATGAAACTCGTAAGATATTTGAGCCTTTTCATACTCATCATGATTACTGCTCATGTACATGCGCAAAAAGGCCAATTGAGATTTAGCCTGCAATACAGTTACGCCCTCCCTTTAGGCGACTTCAAAACAGACGTTATCGGTGATGCGTCGCCGCGCGGGGTTACAGGAGATTTTTTATTCGGCGTTAGCAATAAGGTATCATTAGGAGTCGGCCTGGGTTACCAGGATTTTTACCAAAAATATCCAAGGTCGTTGTATAAGACGGGCAACAACGAGGTCACCTCTGCAGTGCTCAGCAATTCAGTGCAAATAATGCCGGTGCTGGCAAAGGCGGAAATTCATCCGATGGGCGGAAGCCACTCACCGGTTCAACCTTATGTTTCATTGGGAGCAGGTGTGGGTATCACCACCTTCACACAATACCTGGGCGAGTTTGGCGGCAGCGATTATACAGGCAAACTGATGTTGCAGGGCGGCGCTGGTATAGCGATTCCTTTTGGAAGTGCGAGCAATTCCGGCTTTCGTCTCGGCGCGAATTACAACCTCGTCAACTATGATAAGAATGGCTTTGGAAACTTTAATAATTTGAATTTGCAAGCCGGTTTATATTTTCCGCTTCGTTAGAAGAGGTTCATCCAGCTTACTAAAGGCCGCCCTAAAAGAGAGCAGCCTTTTTTGTGTACCGTGTTTTGTTTCAATAAAAAGCCGCCCAAAAATTTGAGGCGGCTTTGCAGCTTAGGGTTGAAAATACTTATAACTAAAATCTTGAAGGTTATTTTGACTGCCGGCAAATCTAAACGCGTAAATGCGGTTGCAGTTAGTTTTGCTGCGGGTCATTGTAAAAATATTTTGAGATTTTTACATGTTCGAAAGAAATTCTTGAGTGTGTAGAATTCAGCATTAAGCGTGCGTCGGTCATAATAGTTGCGACATTATCGGCTAAACCTCGACAGAAATTCCTCTTTTCTGCGTGTTGCAACCTCGATCTTTGTACCATCCTGCATTTCCAAAACGCCTCCCCTTCCTTTTATATACCTGGCTATAAAGCGCATGTTTATCAAAAACGAGTTATGCACCCTAAAGAAAAATTCTTTAGGCAGTAAGTCCTCGTACTCACCAATGGTTCGCGACGTCATGAGCGTCTTATTAAAACTGGTATGGATGCATGTGTATGGACCCCTGGCATTACAATACATTATTTCATTTACGTCAACGAAACGTATTTCACTGTCTACCGGCAGTGCGATCTTATTTAGAGGCGATTTGTTGAAATTTTCGATCAGCTGTTTCAGTTGCACGTTCAGATCATTCTGACCGATCTTTTGTTTCGCCTTTTTTATTGCAAGCCTTAGCTCTTCTATGTTGAGTGGTTTTAAAAGGTAATCGACTGCGCTATATTTAAACGCTCTGAGCGCGTATGAATCATAGGCAGTAATAAAAATAATTTCACACGAGACAGGCATTACCTTGTCAAGAAAGTCAAAGACGTTACCGTTTTCCAGTTGAACATCCAGGAACATCAGTTCAGGCTCAAGTGTAAAATATTTTTCTTTTGCTTTTTGCACATCAGCTGCCTCGCCTACCACATTGAGTTCCGGAAAATAGTCGGTCAAAAATTTTCTAAGAATTCTTACATTCTTGGGTTCGTCTTCTACGATAAGGGTTCGCATGTTATACAGGGATTTCGATTTTTACGAAAGTTCCGTGATACGGTCCGGAAGTGTATACTTCATCGGCTTGCATCACAATTTTTTTCTCACCAAAGTCATTAAAAACTTTTATTCGTTCTTCAACCAAACGCATTCCCATGGAATGGTGGCTTAGAGACGCCGCTGTTGCAGATTGTTGCGAGTGCTTAATACCCGGCCCGTTGTCTTTTATAGAGATCAGAACACATCCATTATAATTTTGCGCTTCTATTTCGATAAGGCCTGCCTTATCGTTTCGTCCCCGCACACCATGCCGGACGGCATTTTCAATGATCGGTTGCAGAATGAGTGGCGGCAAATAAAAATTTCCGTCTTCAAAATCCTGTGGCAGACGAATATTAAACGTGAACTTATTTTCGAACCGTTCTTGTTCAAGTTTTAGGTAAGTTTCAAGATAATCAAGCTCCTCTTTAAGAGTTATTTCGTTTTTCTCGGAGAACTCGAGCGTTTGCCGGATCAATTTTG
>DASQJI010000532.1:0-21622 GCA_035631175.1 Parafilimonas sp. | reverse complement strand
CTTTTCCTTCCGAAACCGATCCGAAAATGTATCGCCGTTCGTGGAATTATGAGAAGGCTTTGCATCGTGCGACGTAATATCGATGGCGTGATTCTTTGCGAGCCGTATTAGGCCGCCATTTAGCACAAGCATCGGCAACGAATCGACGGCCATCAGTTCACTGCGCAGACTTTCAAAATATTCTCCTTTGAGTTGTGGGTATACTTCGGTAATGGGTATCACGACACTGTCTAAAAAGCGACGCGGGTTTGCGCGACTGTAATTAACCCAGTAATAAAAATTCTGCTCGGTGGACGAGAGCTCGTCAAAAGCAGGCTGACGTTCAATCCAACTTCTAACTTGTCGATCAATGTGGGGTGTGGGAATTATCGCGTCTTTGAACAGCAGCATTTTTTGGGAATAACCAAACTGCCCTACCAAAACAAAAACGAAAATCAGCCAATGCTTCACGTGAAACGTTTTCTAAACAGTTGCAAATAATACTCTTCCTTTACGCGCATCTTCTTCTCCGCTACTGTTGTTTTGTCCTTATACCCGCACAGATGCAGGGCGCCGTGAATCATAACACGTAAAAGTTCTTTCTCGTATGTTTCGTTGTAAGCTTTAGCGTTTTCTTTGATTCTTTCAGTACTGAGGTAAATCTCTCCCACGACTTGATCCGAGGGGTTTGAGATATCGAACGTTATTACATCAGTATAATAATCGTGGTTCAAGTGTTTTTTGTTCAGCCGCAACAGGTATTTATCGGAGCAGAATATAAAACTCAAGGTTTGGAGAGGAGTTCGCTCTTCAGCAAAAAGGTGAATAATTAGTTTTCGAACCTTCGCTCTGTGCTTGATGGGAATTGACACGTCCGCGGAATAAAATGAAACTGATGCCATTACTTCTGAAATCGTAAAATTAAATCAGCCAGGTAAACATAGTTTTGCGAAATCAATTGCATAGCATGAAGTTATCTGATTTGCGGGTGGGGCAACAGGCGGTAATTAAGGAGTTCGGTCAGGATGAAATCTCGATTAAATTGATGGAAATGGGATTTATACCAGGCGAAATAATTTATATCGAAAAATTTGCACCGTTGGGCGACCCTATCTCGGTTTGTGTTGCGGGATACAGTTTAAGTTTGCGATTAAACGAGGCAGATTGCATATACGTCGATGCGGTTAAGTAGCTGATTGTCAATCTATAAAGATGGAAATTGGTTTATTTTTCGGCTCATTCAACCCGATCCACACTGGTCACCTGATCATCGCGAGCCATGTTCTAAATTACACATCCTTAAATAAGATATGGTTTGTTGTTTCGCCTCAGAATCCGCTTAAAGATTCGTGCCATTTACTTGATGCGACACAGCGCTTGAAGCTGGTTGGGCTGGCGGTAGATAATGATGACCGTTTTCTCGTTTCTGACGTTGAGTTTCAATTACCTAAGCCGTCTTACACGATTGACACGGTTCATTATCTGCAACACACGTACCCGGAAAATCGTTTTAGGTTAATAATCGGCTCAGATAATTTGCTTGACTTGCCCAGATGGAAATCGCATGAGAAGTTACTGGAGGAAGCGAACATCATTGTATATCTGCGGCCCGGTTACCCGGTCGACGCATCAAAACCGGGAATAGAAGTTCTTAGCGCGGCTCAACTTGACATTTCATCAACAAAAATCAGGGAGCTGATAAGAAATGGAAAATCGGCGCGGTACTTAGTCCCGGATGTGGTTCTCAAAGAGATTGTTACCAACAATTATTACAGGTGATAATAATTCAAACACACTCCCAATGCAAGGCAAAGCAGCGGAATGAATTGAGGACGTATTCTTGTAAACGATAAAAGAAGGAACGTTCCTGCTATTACTACAATGTTCGCGAATGGTGTAACCGCACCTGTGCTGATATCTACCGAGATGTCTTTGAGCAAGAATAAGGTCGAGCCGATCATTATCCCGACTACAGACGCATTGATGCCTTCCAGCGACCTGTAGATCACTGCATATCTTTTCAAGTTATGCCAAACCGGGAAGAAAAATAATACCAACAAAAGGCTTGGAAGAAACAGGGCGATCGCCCCGACTATACAACCGATTATCTGCATTTTTGGACCGTCAGCGTCAAAAGCAATTCCTCCAACAAATGCACCGATCGAAAAAACCGGTCCTGGTATTGCTCTTACCATACCTGATCCGGTTAGAAAATCCTCCTTATCAATTCGTAATGCTCCCGGGTTCACTTTCTCAGCTCTTTCAGTGGTCGGTCTCACTACATATTGCTGGTACATCATGGGTATCAACACATCGCCTCCGCCAAAGACCAGGCTTCCAAACCTGTAAAAATTTTCGAAGAGGTTATAGGGCCCCCTGTCTTTCCAATTTTCTTTTCTGGCTGTTTCGCTGACATAACCGGCTAGCGCAAACACGGCAAAAAAGATCAGGATATTGGCCCATTTAATTTTTTTAGGAGGAATGCCTTTTTGTGGAATGCGCTTGCTGCTGAAATTAGTTGCTATGCCTGCAACGATGATAATGCTTGGAAAGATCCATGGCGTTTTGAATATGACGAAAGTTAATATCGCTGCGACGCTCATGATCACAACCGTGATCGTATTTGTGATCGCTATTTTAGACATTCTGTACGCAGAGAACGCAATAAATCCTACCGACATCGGCTGAATGAAATTAAAGAGATCAGCCACGGTGTTTCTGTCGCTGATATAACCCAACAGAAATGAAAACAAACCCATCAGGATGCTTGCCGGCGTTATCCATATCAGCAGGGTGATAATTGCCAGCGGTATGCCGCCGCGTTTGTAACCAATCAGCGTTAAGGTTTGAGTCGACGAGGCGCCCGGCAGCATTTGGCAAAAAGCATTATACTCTAATAGCTCTTGTTCCGTCAGGTCATGCCTTCTGTGTACGAAATTTTTAAGCATCATTCCGAAATGACCTTGCGGCCCTCCAAAAGCGGTCAAACTATGTATTGCGACTGCTTTCAGAAATGGAATATGGCGGTAGAAAATCAAAGTAAAAAATGAAACGTTGCTTTAGTAATCTGTTGTCATTTATTCCTACAGCTGCGGATACCAGATCGCCGGCACATCATTCAATTAATTTTTCAAACTTTATTTCCAAAGAGTTTTTGTTTGTTAAAGACGAAACTATGGTATTTGAAAAATCAGAAACTTGTTGACTCCGACAATCGTTGTTGAGAAAGCAAAATACAAACCTTAATCGGGTTTCCAAGCACCGGCTAAAAGTTTAAAAAGGTTTAGTCCCTGTCCAGAAAGTTCTTCAATTGATGCGGTTGTGCAGGCGAGTTTAAATGGCGTAGAAATAAAAAAGCCCTCCCGCTACGCGTACGGAAAGGCTGGTGCCCAAGACTGGATTCGAACCAGCACGCCGGTTAAGGCACTACCACCTCAAAGTAGCGTGTCTACCAATTTCACCACCTGGGCTTTTGCGAAGCTGCAAAATACTAAGCAGATGCCATCCTTCCAAATTCGCAAATATCACGACAAACGTCGAAAGCCTTTTGGCGGATGAGAGCTCTCTGATAGATGTCAAAACTCAATCTGCCATTAGAAAATACGCCGGGAACCATAGCTTTGCCGCACATTACCTTGTTAACCTTGAAATAAACGATCATGTATTTTTTCAACACACTATTTTATATTAACTCGGTATTACTGGTGCTAATAGTCATTTTCAAAACGTTTCATTTTTTCGCATCTACCTCGCGACAAAAATATGTGTACTGGTTTTATTTCAGCCGGTATGCGATTTATAAATCACGAAGTGAAAAAACCGCAAAAGCAAAAAGGTTTCAAAACCTGTTAAGCTTCCTGTTGCTTTTATCCGCGCTTGCTGAAGGCATGCTTTTTCTGCTCGCGCGTAATCCATGAACGAAACACCGCGATTGCAGTTATGGAAGGATGGTTCAAATTATACAGCACTAAAAATTATGCGGAAGCAAACATCCTCAAAGGCATGCTTGAAGAAAATAATATTCGCGCTGTTATTCTGAATAAGCTCGACAGCAGCTACCTATCTTTTGGTGAAATAGAATTGTATGTACCTGCTCATCTAAAAGATATAGCCATACATTTAATGAACAATGCTCTGTCGAATTAAAACAGGGTTCCTTCTAAACGAGTGCGTCTTTGTTGTATTTGCTCCGGTATTCCAACGGTGATACACCCGTACATTTTCTAAAGACTTCGCGAAATGCCTTCGGATCTGAATACCCAACTTCATACATCACCTCGTTCACTGTCTTCCGACTTGCCTCAAACGCTTTCTTCGCTGATTCAATCCTTACCCTTTGCAAATACTCCACCGGTGTGTTGCCGGTTGCTTTTATAAACCTTCGATCGAAGTTGCGTCTGCCTACCGCAAACCGCGATGATAAATGTTCAACGGAAATTTTTTCATCCACATGATCTTCAATATAGGTTTGAGCTTTTTTTACTACATCATCTCCATGTAATTTCTGACCGCTGAATATTATGAATGCCGACTGGCTTTGGCGGTTTATGTCTATCTGGAACACCTTGGAACAAAAGATTGCGGTTGGCCTGCCGTAATATTTTTCGACAAGATAGATCAGCAAGTTGAGGAAAGAGTATGCGCCCCCGTTTGTATAAATACCGTTTTCATCAGTGATCAGTTGATCGGTTTGCAATTTGACTCGTGGAAACATGGTCCGGAAATTATCAGCGGCTGACCAATGCGTAGAGCATGTTTTACCATCCAACAAGCCTGACGACGCAAGCAAAAAAGCGCCCGTACAAATGCTCGCAATTTCGGCGCCTTCCTTATATTGTTTTTCGATCCAATCGATCACAGGCCTGTTTTTTCGTACCGTTTTTTGATAGTTATGATTCAGGGAAGGAATGATGACCAGGTCCGTTTTCTTGATGGCCGAAATTTGCGTGTGCGGCATAACGCTGAACAAGCTATCGTAAAAATCCACTCTTTTTGATATGCCGGCTAGTTCAATCTTAAATAATTCACGGCCGCCTTGCTCTTTTCTGTATTTGTTTGCGCGTGAAAAGATTTTGTAGGCGCCCACTATACTGCTTAAATTATTTTGTCCATCGGGAACCAAAATCGTGAGATGTTTCATACTGGTTTTTTTCAAAGGTAGAAAAATATCATGTCCAAATCAACCCGTTATAAAGTCTATTTTACACCCCGATCCGGTGGAAATCAGATCATAGGTTTGCGGAAAAAATTTCCGTGTAATTAAAATTGATAAAAAATGAAAACATCAAATTTCACAACCAGCATCGTCGTAGATCAAACTCCGGAAGAGGCATTTAACGCGATTAACAATGTCCGCGGATGGTGGTCCGATGCAGTTGAAGGTGATACCAATGAATTGAATGACGAATTTACATATCGTCATAAAGACATTCATTTTTCTAAACAAAAGTTGGTGGATGTGATCCCAAACAAAAAAGTTGTTTGGCTTGTTGAGGACAGTTATTTGGCGTTTACGAATGACAAGACTGAATGGACGGGCACGAAAATTAATTTCGACATCAGCGAAGACAAAGGAAAAACGCAGATCCGCTTCACGCACGAGGGACTGACGCAGCAAACCGAATGTTTCGATGCATGCTCAAATGCCTGGAGTTATTATCTCCGTGAAAGTTTATTGCCTTTGATAACTACGGGTAAAGGGCAGCCTGATCACAATACAGAAACGCAGCCTGTTAATCGAGAAATGACAACCACGGAAGTTGCAGCACGATTCAATGAGCTTGCACAACAGGAGAAATGGTTCGATATCCAGGATGAGCTTTTTGCGGACGATGTGAGAAGTATAGAACCCGTCGAGGCCCTGCACTTGCACAATGCAGAAGGAAAAGCCGCTGTCAGAAAGAAAGGCGAAGACTGGGTCCGGCGGATAGAGGCGGCTCATAAACGATACACAACACCGCCAATCATTGCAGGGAACCATTTTGTCGTTGGGAGAGAAGTTGATATTACTGTGCACGGAATCGGAAGGATACAGATCAACCAGTTGATGTTGTATCAAGTGAAAAACGGGCAGATAGTATCAGAGCAATTCTTTTACTAATTTTTGAGCCCGGCCGTTAAGGTCGGGCTTCCTTTTGCATTTTTGTTTTTTCATTTCACTTATGAAATCCGCGAATATTTATTTCTTTCATCGCTGACTCAATAAGGTCAGCCGGTTAATCGCCGTCATGTTGTTGAAATTTTCCTTTCACTTATCTTCATGCCCTTAACTCCCGTTGTTCATGAATAAATTTTTTTTGTTGCCCGCATTGTTAGTTTCGCTGGCTGCGAGAACGCAAACCATTACGGGTTTCTCCGGAAACGATGTGGCTCTTCAATTACAAACGGAACAGAAATTCGACGATCAGCTAAACGCAGCGCACATCGGATCTACCATCAAACAACTTTCGTCGAAGCCGCACAATCTTGGTTCTCCCGGTAGCAAAGAAGTTGCAGATACGATTTTAAACCGTTACAAAAGTTATGGTTTTGACGCGCATATTGAAACTTTCACTGTACTATTTCCGACGCCAAAAACAAGACTGCTTCAAATGACAGAGCCGACAGTTTACAAGGCCTTGCTGAAAGAACCGGCGCTAAAAGAAGACGCAACTTCGGGACAACCCGATCAACTGCCTACATACAATGCATGGAGCGCAGACGGTGACGTCACGGGCGAACTCGTATTTGTGAATTACGGATTGCCTGGCGATTATGATAAGCTTGCTGAAATCGGCGTCGACGTAAAGGGCAAAATTGTGATCGCAAAATACGGACACAGCTGGCGCGGAATAAAACCAAAAGTTGCCCAGGAACACGGTGCTATCGGCTGCATCATTTATAGCGACCCAATGGATGACGGCTACTACCAGGGAGATGTTTACCCGAAAGGCGCTTTCAAAAATGAATTTGGTGTGCAACGCGGCAGCGTGATGGATATTCCCGTGTATCCAGGTGATCCTTTAACTCCCGGAGTTGGTGCAACAGAAAACGCACAACGGCTCGCATCACATAATGAAGCACCGAATCTTTTAAAAATACCTGTGCTACCCATCAGTTACCACGATGCGAAACCATTGCTCGAAGCATTGGATGGTCCTGTAGTTCCTGGTGGCTGGCAGGGAGCGCTGCCAATTACTTATCACATCGGCGCAGGCAAAACGAAAGTGCATTTGAAGCTTGAATTCAACTGGAACATGGTTCCGTGCTACGACGTGGTAGCAACGCTAAAAGGTTCCGAATACCCCGATGAGTGGGTGATGCGCGGCAATCATCATGACGCATGGGTGAATGGTGCAAACGATCCGATTAGCGGGCAAGCTGCAATGCTGGAGGAGGCAAAAGCGATCGGCGAATTACTGAAAACAGGTTGGAGGCCGAAACGGACGATCGTATACTGTTCATGGGATGGCGAAGAACAGGCGTTGCTCGGATCAACTGAATTCGCGGAGGAACACGCAAAAGAACTGCAACAAAAAGCGGTGATCTATGTGAACACGGACGCCAACGGCAGAGGATTTTTGGGCGCTGGTGGGTCGCACGCTTTGCAGCCATTGGTGGATGAGATCTCGAAAACGGTAACCGATCCTCAAACCAATGTTTCTGTATACGAAAGATGGAAAGCAGATAAAGCCACGAACGCCGCAACTGCAAAAGCAAAAAAGGATGCGTTGCAGGCCAACACACTTGACCTGCGCGCACTTGGTAGTGGTTCCGACTACTCCTCTTTTTTGCAGCACCTTGGTGTACCGTCGTTGGATCTTGGTTTTGGCGGAGAAGACGATGGTGGAGAATATCACTCGATCTACGATTCTTACGATGATTATCGCCGTTTCAAAGATCCCGATTTTGCTTATGGAGTTGCGCTTTCTAAAACCGCCGGCCGTGCCATATTGCGAATGGCGGATGCGGATATGTTGCCTTTCGATTATTCAGTTCTCTACAAAACGGTCAACGATTATACTACGGAGTTGATCTCTGTCACGAACGATATGCGTGATGCAACCGCTGTAGAAAACCAGTTGCTCAGGCAGAATGATTACAAGCTGGCGGCCGATCCAACCAAAACATTTATTGCGCCAACGCCAAAAGATGAGGTGCCTTATCTTGATTTTAGTCCATTGCAAAATGCGTTGAACTCGTTCAAGGTGGTTACCGACACTTTGAGTAGCGTTTTGAAAAAGATGGCAACACAATCGAAAGCGAACGAAAATATCAATGTGCAGTTGTTTCGTGCTGAACAACAATTGCTGTTGCCAAACGGTTTACCACGACGCGGCTGGTATATGCACAGTTTGTATGCGCCCGGTTTTTACACGGGTTATGGTGTAAAGACTTTGCCGGGTATTCGTGAAGCAATCGAACAACGCAAATGGAAGGAAGCGCAGGAACAAATAAATGCGGCAACTCAGGCAGTGCAAAAGCTTTCAGATTATTTAGCGAATATTCAACGCGGAATTTTGTAAAATTTCTTTCACATCGCCTGGGCGGATCACCGCTCAATAGGCCACCTTTCGTACGAATCGCGCTTCAAACATTTCTCGACCGGATACTTCCATCAGCATAACCGATGATGATGTGAGTGGCCATGCCTACAAATAAACCTGTTTCAACCACTCCGGGAATAAGATGTAGTTCTGTGTTTAGACCTTTCGGGTCAGGAATTGTTTTGAAATAACAGTCAAGTATGAAATGTTTATGGTCCGTGGTGAAGGGTTGACCTTCTTTTTCTCTTAACGTCGTTTGAATATTGTATGTGCTTTCAATTTTGTGCTTTACTTGCCTCCAGCCGAATGTTATTACTTCAACAGGTAATGGAAATGCGCCGAGCGTTTGCACGTCTTTTTTTTCATCGATGATGATGGCAAGCTGTTCCGATGCCGCGGCCACGATTTTTTCCTGTAGCAGCGCTCCTCCTCCGCCCTTGATCAAATTGCCTGCCGCATCAACTTCATCGGCGCCATCAATAGTAAGTTGCAAGCGGTCTACGTCATCCAGTGAGAGATATGAAATTCCCTCCTCGTCCAATATTTTTTGCGTTTGAACAGAAGTGCATACGGCCGTAAAGTCAAGTCCCTGTTTTTTTCTTTTGCCGACTTCTTTTAGAAGATAATAAACAGTTGATCCTGTACCGAGGCCGATCTTCATACCTGCCTTGATGAGATCGGCGGCGTAGATCCCGAGTTGTTGCTTGATTGCATCCTGGGTAAGCATGGAAGTAAAGTTAGCGAAGCACAAGTATCGTAAACAGTAAGTTATCCTCACATGGCACTTACTTCGTGACGGTGCGTCTTCGCGTGCTCGCGGATTTAAAAAATTTGCAATATTGCGCACCCGCCCAGCCGCACGAAAGAAATAAAAAGGACTGCGCCGTTATAGCCAGTCCTTTCCTATTTGAAACTCTCTTGAAACGTTATTGATTTGCCCCTGTTGAGTCAGCAGCAGGAGGATGGCCGATGAGGTCCATGAACTGGTCCAGCTTTGGCGTAATGATGATCTGCGTGCGCCGGTTTCTTGCTTTGCCTTCGTCTGTGTCGTTCGAAGCAATGGGATTATACTCGCCCCGCCCACCTGCGGTAAGGCGTTTCGGATCTACAGCATAATTTGTTTGCAATGCCTGCACAACAGAAGAAGCCCTTAGGGCACTCAAGTCCCAGTTATTGCGAATATTCGGTTTCGAGATAGGTACGTTATCGGTATTGCCTTCGATCAGCACTTCATAATCCTTATAGTCGGTGATGATCTTCGCGATCTTTGATAAAGTCTCCGAGGCCTTATCTGAAATCTCATAGCTACCGGACTTGTACAGCATATTATCTGAAAGAGAAATGTAAACTACTCCCTTCAAGACTTGCACATCTACATCCTGCATTTCCTCCCTGCTTAACGACCTTGTAAGATTATTAGTAAGCACCATGTTCAATGAATCGCTTTTATTCTTGGAAGCGATCAATTGCTGGATATACTTGTTTGATGCGTTGATCTCATCGACGAGCTTGGAAATATTTGTATTGCCCTGGCTTGTGGACGTCAAACATTTGTCTAATGCATCCTGTAAAGCTGCAAGGTGGCCTTGCTCAGCTCGAAGCTGGTCCTGCAATCCGGATATTCGAACATTGGCAGCGCCGAGCTCGTTATTACAATCTTCGTATTGTTTACCGATCGAATTATTTCTGCCCTGTAGTGCGGCATAATCGGTTTGTAGTGCCTGGTATTTCTTGGTACTTACGCAGCTTAAGCTGAGCATAAACACCATGGCAGTCGCCATAAATTTGAAATTGACTTTCACGATAAAATTGTTTTAATTAATAAATGCGGTTCAAGTAAAACTTGGCAAGGTGTGTTGATATAATTTGTTGTCGCAATGTAAAAGAAAATAGCCAAAGAAGTTGGGAACTTTAGTCACATGGTGTGAAGTAAAAATAGCACTGCCGCTAGCGATGCTTTCATGCAGCAAACGAAGTCCGACTCATGTACAACAGTTCATCTATCTGCAGCATGAAATCTTTCACCTTTTGCGCAAGCTGTCGGAACGATATTGTCTTAAAGGACTCAGATGGCGCGCCAATTTCCCGCGCGTACAAAGAGTGGAATTGGTTAAAATTTTAAAGCTTTCCGGGTTGTTGCTCTTTGAAATCACCCGTGTAAATGAAAGTTATCTTATCGAGACTTATATATTTTCTCAATGCTGCATTTACCTGCTCAAGCGTGAGAGCCTTCGCTTTCCCTTCATAATCCGAATAGAAAGAAAGATCTTTTCCGTCGCTCATATAATTTGTTAAACGCCATGGAAGTTCACGATCATCTGTGAGCCAGGTTTGACGCTGTTGTAACCAGCTCGCAACAGCTTTCTTAAACTCATCTTCCTTAAACCCATCTTTCAAAGCGGTGGTCATTACGTCTCTCATTGCGCTGTCTAAGCGGTTTTTGTATGTTGGATTGAAGATCGCATACATTCCCCACGACGACGCGGGATACTTGTATGTTGACGACAAAAACGAGCCAGCGCCATAACTCATTCCTTCGGATTCCCGGAGGCGTTGAGGCAAGCGCGAAGACAAGAATGCGCCGCCGCCGAGCATTTCATTTGCGATGTCTAACGCGACAAAATCAGGATCATTCTCTTTCAATGGAACATTCAGCCTCGCGAATAACATTGCGTTCTTTTTGTCGGGGACGTCAATGCTTTCAACGCTGCCGCCCACCGCAAAATATTTTTCGGGCACTTCTGTGTAGTGCTGTTTGCTGGTGAAATTGCTAAAATTCTTTTCAAAGAAAGATTTGATAGCAGGTGCATTTATACTGCCAACAAAAGCAGCATATCCATTATTTGCGCCATAGAACGAATTATAAAAGTCTTTCACCTGGTCAAGAGAAACATTTTGCAGATCAGTTAACTGTTCGTTGATACTTTCAGGATAGAACGGGTGGCCTTTCGGATACAATCTTGTTTTCTTTTCCACCGCCTGTATTGCGAGATATTGCGGATCACTCGCATTCGCCTCCAGTTCAGCCTTAATATCGAGCACCATTTTATCATACTCAGCTTTATCAAACGAGGGATGCAACATCATATCGCTTAACAGTTCAAGGGCTGCATCAAGATTTGTGCTGTCTGTACTTATGCTTACAGAAATTGAGGGACCCCCACCTGAAATATTGATCGAGGTTTTTATCTTGTCGAGTGCGTCATTGATCTCTTTTTTGCTCTTCGATGTGGTGCCGTTCTTCAACATGCGCGCAGTGAGCATCGGAATGATGTTCTTTCCGGTTAAACTATTTTCATCACCAACTTTGAACTCGAGGTTCGCATAGATCTTGTCCCCCTTAACGGGCTTTTTAAGCAACGCATATTTCATTCCGTTCGAAAGGGTGCCGTATTCCGTATGTTTTTTTATGTTAGGAATGCTTGCTTCAAACGTTTCGGTTCTTGCAACTGTTGACCTCCCTTTATAATTCTTCAAAACGGAATTTATATCCGGATGTTCCGCGATCGCAACCCTTTCTGTATCCGCAGATTTATCCGGTATGAAAACGCCCCATGTTCTGTTGCTCGGCAAATAATATTTGTGCAACGCTGCCTGGACATCTTCCAGCGTCAATTTTTCAAGCCGGTCCCTGTATAAATAAAATAGCCGCCAGTCACCGGCGCCAATGATCTCTGCAAGGCCAATACAGAAACTTTCGGTGTTGTTTTGAAAATTGAACACTTGTTTCTCTAATGCATTCTTGGCGCGGTCCACGTCTTCCTGCGTTATGCTTGTGGTAGCAAGTTGGTCAGCAGTCTGTCGAAAGGCATTTTCTGCGCTGTCGACACTCTTTCCTTTCGGCACACTGCAAGCAAAATAAGAAAACGCGGGATCGTATAACGTGGGCGTCCATCCAGACACATCCGTCGCAAGCTTCGTTTCAACCAGCGCTTTGTAAAAAATTCCTGAAGGATCGTTTGTCAACACATTTGCCGCTGCCCGGTTCGCTGCGAAATCGGGATCGGCGTAAGATGGCGTATGAAACGCCATACCGATATAAGAAATATCACCGTTGCGGCGGAGTTCGACAAATCGTTCGCCATCCTGCGGCGGCTCTACTGTGTAAGAGGGCTGCAGCATGCGGGACGGCTTTGTTATCGGTGCAAAATATTTTGCGATCCACTGCAGTGTTTTCGCTTCATCGATTTTTCCGCCAACAATGAGTGTCGCATTATCTGGCTGATAGTATTTTTGATAAAACTGCGTCAGGTTTGTGATGGGCACTCTTTCAATATCCTCCTTGCTGCCGATCGTAGATTTTCCGTAGTTGTGCCACACATACATAGTTGAAAGTATGCGCTCCGTCAAAATATTATCCGGGTAGTTTTCTCCAGCCTCGAACTCATTACGAACTACTGAAAATTCTTTTTGGAGGTCTTCGTTTTTCATGAGCGAGTTTACCATTCGGTCTGATTCCATATCAAGCGCCCATGTTAAGTTGCTGTCGTTTGCCGGCAATATTTCAAAATAATCGGTCCTGTCATACCACGTCGTACCATTCGCGGTTGCCCCCTTATCTGCAATAGTTTGTTTTATGTTTGAAAATTTCTTCGAGCCTTTGAATAGCATATGTTCGAGCAAGTGTGCCATACCGGTTTCACCATAGCCTTCGTTCCTCGATCCAACATGGTAAACCACATTTACGATTACGTTGTTGATGGCCGGATCAGGAACGAGTAGTATCTGCAACCCGTTATCCAGGCGATATTCTTTTACTCCTTCAACAGATGTCACAAACGTTGGTTGTGCCGTTGATTTCTTGTCCTGTGCTGGAAGTAGTTGAATAGAAACAAGTAGAGCGATCGCAAGTGATAGGCGTTTCATGTAGGCTTAGTTTAGAATTTAAATGTAATTGTTTTGCCTGATAAAGAAATGATGAATGTGATGAATAGCAAGTCGTCCGCGATACTTTCGTCTTCGCACCGCCTATCTTATGATCAAGACCGTACCTTTCATTTGAGGATATTGTGATTTGAATTTTATGTAATACACGTAAGCTCCGGAGCCCTGCGGTTGCCCGTTAAAGTTACCATCCCAATCAACTGTTTCCCCCTCGACATGGTACACCAATTGTCCGTATCGATTATACACAAATACAGATGCTTCGAGCAATGGATCAAGAAAGGGAATATGCCAGTGATCATTGATGCCGTCACCGTTTGGCGTAAAAGCAGAAGGCACAAATATCCCTGCCACAACTTTAACGAGCACATCGTCATTTTCTTTACACCCGTACGCGGATGTCGCATAAAGTGTGTAATGATAATCGGCAGGCGGTGATGATGCAGGCCTAAGTATGGTGTCGTTATCAAGATATAGCGGAGGGTCCCAATAGAACTCCGGAGACTCGCCGCTCACAGAACCCTCTAATGTTACCGGTGTACCGGCGATCAAAATTCTGTCTGGCCCTGCGCTCACCAGCGGATTTGCATGAACGTTTATCACAACGGTGTTCGATGCAACACGACATGCAAGTATGCTTTCTGAAAGTTTTTCTGTGACCGTGAGCCGGTACCAGTACGCTCCGACATTTGTAGGCAGCCGCATGTACGACAAACTGTTCGCACCAGCGATATCCTGCCAGCTTCTTCCATTATCTGCACTTACCTGCCATTGGTACACAGGCGTATCAAAGCCTGAGGCAACTGTTGCGTCAAAAGTGTAGCTGCTGGTATTTCCTTCGCAAACATCTACGGTGTCTGGGTGATTAACTATTGAAGCGTTAACGGCCGGACCGCATGGCCGGAAAGTAATATCATCGAGTGCAAGGTCATTGCCGTTGCCGCCGGGTGCATTATTCGTCATGCGCAATGTGATCTGCGCATTATCCGGTGGCGTAGTAAAATAAAGTCCGTATTCCTTCCATGTGGGTTGCGACGTTCCGGGGATGTCTCCTGTTTGGTACTGGCCTAACAAACTTCCGTCGGCAGCTTCAATACTGAAGGTGATGTTCGGCTCGATGCCGAAAGTGTTCAGCACATTCATCACCCATGCAGAGAACTGGTAATTGGTGTTCGGACAAAGATCAGTTACTGTCGTTACGAAAAAATCACCCGGCTGGTAGGAAGCATTTATCAGCATATAGTCACCACCGCCTGTATGATCTTTGCTGACGGTGTGCCAGTGATTATTAAAACATCCGGATGTGTAATTTGTGATCGTATAAGTGCCGTCATTGGGGCATTGCGAGTTGATATATGTATATGCGCTCGGAGGAGCGAAACCCAAATTTCCGTTGCTGCCGGTGCCGAATGTGATATTTACGACGGGATCTCCCAGGCTTCCATTGCACAGTTGACCATAGGAGCCGGTTGAAAAGTGCAAAGCGACCAGGATCAATTGTGATCCAATTGCTGAAGCGCCGCGCACTCTTAAATTCATGGTCGGAAAATTAAATAAAACCCATTGCGCTGCAAACTTTAACCACGGGATGGAAATGCAGCTCATAGTAGACATGCTTTTGCATTGTGTGGCTGCATGGGGAAAGATTGTCAAGCTAGCTCGTTGGTTGATAAGACGGTTTTGCGGGATTGATGGTTTTGGTTTCAGGGGCTCTCATCGTTCGCATTTAAATCAGCAGCAGTCCGGGCTGCTACAGGCTCCGCTTCGCTGCGGTGCTTACTGCGTTCGCACCAGGCCTTTCGCATCCCGCAGCCCTTTGGCGATAAAACATTGTTGAGCACGTTTCAAGCACTGTACTCAAGAACGAAAAGGCCCTTGTGCGTTGTTTTCCTGTTGTGAAAAAGGCGCACGACGAACACCACGAACCACGAAGGCCATACCGACTTTGAACGGTTATTAAGAAAATGCAACACGTCCTGTTCTTCGTGTATTCGTAGTGCCGTAGCGTTCCAAAAAGAAACACCAACAGTAAACATGAAATGAGAGCACATAGGCTGTGAATTGGCGAAGATGAATCGACGCCGATATAACTTTGCACAAATCATCAGTAATATGAAAGCGTTTTTAGGCATGGGTTTATTAGGCTCAAACTTTGTTAAAGCGATGCTCAAGCGCGGTGAACAAGTGCAGGTTTGGAATCGCACAGCATCAAAAGCACAACCGCTGGAAATTTTTGGTGCGAAGGTGTTTGAAGATGTGAGTGAAGCTGTCCGCGGCGCAGATGTAATTCATGTAACACTGAAAGACGACGCAGCCGTAAACGATGTGTTGAATAATGCAGCAAGTGGTTTTGAGGAAAACGTTACTATAATAGATCACACTACAACATCCGCGAAAGGAGCAATAGAAAGAACAAGAGCATGGCACGAAAAAGGTTTTACTTACCTGCATGCTCCCGTGTTCATGGGCCCGCAAAATGCGCTGGAGAGCACAGGGGTGATGCTTGTATCGGGCGACCAGGATGTAATTAAAAAGTTTGAACCACAGCTTTCTGCAATGACCGGCAAGCTTGTCAACTTTGGGGATGAAGTTGGTAAGGCCGCGGGCATAAAGCTCACGGGTAATTTATTTTTACTCAGCCTCACCACAGGGCTTTCAGACGCGCTTGCGCTCGCGAAATGCCATAGCATACGCAACGAAGAACTTCTTGATCTCTTCAATGCGTGGAATCCGGGGGCAAGTGTTCCCGGAAGATTGAAAACTATTACAGCGCGAAAATTCAATCAGCCGTCATGGGAACTGAGCATGGCTCGTAAGGATGCCGGGTTAATGATGACAGCGGCAGATGAAGCTGGCATCAATTTAACACTCGTGCCCGCGATTGCTGCATTGATGGACGACTATATTGCCAAGGGTCACGGCAACGACGATTGGAGCGTTATTGCAAAGGATAATGTGTAGTTGTGCGCGTCGTAAAGTAACATCGTCTGCGAACAACGACTCCGCGCCGCGTTGCAAAATGCGTCTAACAACTATTGTGCTATTAAACTGAGTTCAATGATCGCGATTCTTGCGTAAGATAGTGTCCAGGTTTCATGAACCGGACCGCACATCTTCTGACCTTTTACAAGAATTCCAGAGCATAATATTACCAAGGCTTTATCCAAGTTCATTCACCGCAAAATAATTGCAACAAGCTTGTGTATTATGAGACATTTGGCAGAATAGAGTATGGAATTGCAAGAGAAAAATACCTGAAAAAACGGAATCGGTCATGGAAAAATAAATTGATTTCGGATTTCAATCCCGGCGTTGAAAGATTATTTTACTGGCCTCTAAAATTACTTAGAGCAGGTGCCCGGTCGGGGCCGGGCATGACGGCGCCGTGGTTGCCATACGTTCCGACACAACAAACTAGCTTAACAGAATTTTTCGTGTCGATGTTAATGGCAAAGCACGTTATTTTAAGAGTCTTTTTCGGACACGAATAATGCGAAAGCCGGCTGGCATTTTTTTGCAATATTTATCTATCTTCATTTAAACGCGAGCTATGAAAATGAAAGGCACACCGATTGTCATCCTATTTCTTTTTATCACCTGCACAAAAGAAAAAAATCTCAATAAGCAAACATCTTCAGCGCTTACTTACGCCGTAGCTCTTGATACAGCGATGATTCCGCTCAATGATCTCGGCACCGGCACCTTCATGGGTTATACGGGCGGACTATATCCCGGCGGCGCAAACAACGCTTCCGGACAGTATGCTTCCGACTTGCTTGCATTTAGTAATTCAATTGTTCCGATTGATAAATCAGGAACCCCGTCGAGTACGGGCAAAGTTGTTTTTATTTCGTTGGGAGCAAGCATCGGCGGAAGAAATATGGTAGCGTTAAAAGCTAAAACGACGAACAACCCTGCGACTAATCCGAATCTTCTTTTACTAAATTGTAACCAGGGTTCAGGATTTGCTTCTTTAAACGACATTATGAATCCTAAAAGTGTTTATTGGCTTCATGTAGATGGCATAGTTAAACAACAATCAAGTTACCGACAGGTGCAGGTAATTTACCTGGAAACTGATGATTCAGCTCGTGTGCGATTTCCCGGCAAGCCGCTGATTGTAAAAGATCATATCGATTCCTGTTTGCGTGTCATTAAACAAAAATTCCGTAATGCAAAAGTGGTGTATGTCGAAGCACGAACAAGAACTTTTGCAGGTTTTCAGAATTGGAACAAAGAACCGGGACCTTATTATTTTGGCTGGGCCTGTAAATGGGCTGTTGAAGATCAGATCAACGGTGTTCCGGGCACCCAATATAAAGGGCCGAAACCGGTGGCGCCTATGATCACGTGGGGATTTTATGAATGGGCAGACAGCCTCCCCCGAACTACCGATAGCTTTTACTGGCGTTCTTATATGACCAGAGACGGATTGCATGCGACCACTGAATACCAGGATACACTGGCACTCCGTTTTCAAAAATTTCTGCTCACAGATCCGTATGCGAGCATCTGGTATGCGAAGCATTGATGCTAATTTCAGCTGCAACTTCTTATACAGCATTGTCTCTCGGAAGAAGAGATTTGCCCCAGTCAGAATAACTTTCATGGGAAGAGGTTTCGTGTCCACCCGACGAGTTCGCAAGGTGAACTGCAGCGATGAAGGCAATTCGACGAACATTTGCTTTAAAGGGCAGAAAACGATATGTTTGTCGAAGAACTTATCAAACTAAACTGATTGCGAAATGAAACGCTTTGCACTAATAAATGTCAAAGCAGCTTTTTCTTTGCTGCTACTGTTTCTTATCCTTGCAAGCCACATAACCGCTCAATCAACGGGTGATTTCAGATCAAAGAAAAATGGCCTGTGGACAGACATTAGTGTATGGCAGACCTATAACGGCTCTTCCTGGCTAGCTGCAAACAAGTATCCTAACTATAATGACAAAACCATTACCATTCAGAACACCGTAACTATACAAGCCATAGCATTAGATGTTGACCAGGTAGTGATAAATGCCGGATCGTCGCTTAATGTAACGCAAAGCGCAATTCTGCGTTTGAAAAATGGCAATGGGTCCGATCTGCAAAATAACGGCACCCTGAAAGTCGTCGGCAGTACCGTGAGGTTTGACAACGGTGCAAACCTGCTGAATGATCTGCAAGGAACTTTTACATTTCAGCAAACAAATATAGTAGCGGGGGCAGGTACACTCACTAATAAGAACGTGTTAAGCACATCGACCAGTCTTTTATTGCCCGATAGTATCACATGTAACCAGGTTTCTGGAATCATAACCGGAGGCACTCTTAACATCGCTGGCACATTGAATGTAAGCAGCGGTGACATTAAAGTACCTGTTACACTGTTAAACACCGCAGTATTCAATATAAATACCGTGTCTCCAAAACATTTGTCCTCCATTACAAATAATGGCACTATTAATTGGAATGTCGGAGCTATTAATTTTTACCCCGGGTCATTATTTACCAACAACTCGCAATTAAACGTTTATGGCCAGCGGACCTTGCCTGACACCCTGACTTTTGAACAAGTCTCTGGAAGCATAATGGGAAGCGGAAGCCTTAGAATAACAGACACCATGAATGTAAGTGGTGGTGACATTAAGGTACCTCTTACCATTCTCAACGGCGCCGTGATGAATATTAATAGTACATCTGCAAAAAATTTATCCTCCCTTACAAATCTCGGGATCATGAATTGGAATACCAGCAATATTGGTCTGCATGCTGGTGCGATATTTACAAACAGCGGCAAGTTGAACATTTATAATCAGGGCACCCTGGTTAATGCGGACAATATCGCGACGAGTCTAAATAATACAGCCAAGGGAAAGATTGATAAGTTTCCCGCGAAGTACGATAACACAACTATTGCCGCCGATATGAATAATGACGGAAGTATTATTGTTCATGGCGGTACATTAGATATAAAAGCTGCTTTTCACAACAGGAATATTTTTAAATTAGAGAAACTTAGCAGTTTCCTAATAGAAGGTAGCTACTATGCGGAGGCCTCTGAGGTATTTGGCGATTCAGGTTATATTTCGAATCTCGGAACGGTATTTATTAACTACTCCGACACGCTGCCTCAAGCCATGAGATTTGATAACTACGGGGCGTTGAACGGCACCGGCCAATTATTTGTGCCGGGAAGCATGTATCTGTACGGCTCCTCCGCCATTCCGGTTACAATTACCAATACCGGGACCTGTGAATCTTTGGCGGCAAATCTTGCAGCGCCTTTTACAAATAACGGCGTTACCTACCTGAGCACTGGCCTCACAAAGACAAGTGCCGATATCATTAATAATGGCCTTGCCCTGCTTGACAACGACTTTTGTACTTTTCAGCCGCTTGGTCCTGCAGCCAGATTTGTCAATAACGGCGAGCTAAAAGGAAGTTACGGATATCCTTCAACGCTGATAATGTACTTTCCGTTCGTTAATTCAGCGTCAGGCACTCTTTCAGGTATAGGAGCGCTTCGGTTTGAAGATACTTTGATTAACCGGGGTTCAATAAATCCCGGACTTAAAAACCCGGGACAGCTACCATTCTTTTTCGGTCCTTTCCGAAATACTTCTACCACCAATATCAGGATTGGAAAAAATGCCAATAACCAAACAAAGGCCGACAATGTGTTTGTCTATTACAACGGAGAAACAAATGTGGCAGGAACGCTAAACCTTTATCAAGCGACAAGCGTTGTGGATACAGGTTATTATACCATTGTCGATACTTATGGTATGCTCGGAGACACAGACATCGTTGGAAGTTTTTCCGTGATAAACAAACCTTCGAACTGGGACGTTATATATGCAAACAATTCAGTGAAGGTGCATATCAAAGCCCCCGAGCCTTTCGCACAAGCCTTCGCATCAAACCAGCTTACATCCGGCATTAGAAATGATTCCAAATTCGATGCGCCGTGTTTGATCTTCCCTAATCCTGCGCGCTTTACTGTTACAGTTCAATTCAATTCCGTTAAAGCGGGAAGCTTTCTTATCGAATTGTACGATCCTTCTGGCAAGCGATTGTTATTCAAAACGGGTTCGGTTAATGCCGGCGCCAATAGGATTGAGCTTGATGTGAACGGCTGTCCTGCAGGGGTTTGTTTTATCAATCTTATTGATGCAGAAGGGACGAGAAAATCGCTAAGCTTTGTGAAACAATAGAAGATCCGCACTGTTAGCCGTCCGGAAATTTTCCGGCTGTCATCGGTTATACCTTTTTTAACCAGCGCTACGGGTTTAGTTACAAATGCGGCGCGACGTAATCGCACAATTCTTAGCCGCGTCTTGCCTTGGTCCGCTTTTGAAACTACTTCCGCCTTATATAAGTAAAATCATAACTCGTCGTCCATGTCTTTCCTTCATCGGCAGACGTTTCATTAAACTGGCGCACCTGGTTTGCGCCCTCATTGTAAAATATAAATCGGCCGATCATTTTTTGCCCTTGCGCATTTTTTGTCTCGAATTCAAACCGCATCGCGCTGTCTTTGTACTCGCCATTCACGAACTCCTGTATCCCATTTGCATAAGAACCAGCCCATGATTGTTTCCATTTGTTTGTACCAGGATCGATGAAGTTAATGCTCTTCCCCGTGCTATTCTGGCCCTCCCAGTTTTCAAGTAAAGCACAACCGCCGGAAATTATTTGAACAATGCTATGACCCACTAAATTTTTCGTGCCGGTCGCATATACGTCCCATTCGCCTGCCCAAAAATCAAATTCACGTGCACGTGCGTTTGTGTAGCAGGGATAAAGCGTGTTGTAAATTTTCGTTCTGCGTTCTTTAAATGCTGGCTTATCTCGAAGTGACGCAAAGTCTCTTGCGGAATCCAATTCGTTTAAGTTAATATATCCTGCGGCAACTGCTTTATCGAGATATTCAAACGCTTTTTCGTAATCATTTTTTATGCTGAATGCTTTCGCCATTCGTGAATAGAGGTACGGTTGCATGGCAGCCGGGGGGTTAGCAGTTTCCGACCTGTGAAAGTTTCTGAGCGCCTCATCGATCTTCCCAATATTGTAATACGCAAAGCCGAGCCGCTGCAGCGCGAGGCTGTTCGTTGATGTATCTGTCAATAGTTCGTTGTAAAGACTGACTGCGTTATTCCAATCATTTGCAAAATAGAATGAGTCTGCGGCCTGGAGCTTTGTGTTGAATGAACTCTGGCTTTCAGCAGCCAGGCAGCAAAACGAAATAGCAG
>DASQJI010000531.1:0-9270 GCA_035631175.1 Parafilimonas sp. | reverse complement strand
AAATTTCTGCGACGCAAAAGATCTTGTTGCGTGTTATGAAGACGACCCGGTATTTCAGCAGGAAGCTTTCAATTGGTTGAACGGCGACTTCGTTGCACATGGAAAATTACCGGTGACAGTTTGCGATGCTTTTCATTACGGCGATGGGATCGATAACTATGGATTGTTAGAACTGCAACAAACCAGCCCATCTGATGTTTACGTTGACAGTACCGGGCTTCTAACGATCGATACTATCGCGAATACTGCGATTTACCTGCACGCGTTTCCGGGTTGCGTTGTATTGGTTGCGAAGGACAACAAAATAATATGGAGTAAAACGTATGGATATTTTATGTACAACAGGCAACAGCCTGTCACATTAAATACCGTGTACGACCTTGCGTCTGTTACAAAGGTCTCAGCCACGACGCTGGCAATAATGAAGTTGTACGAAGAGGGCAAACTGGATATTTTTAAAACTATCGGAGATTATTTGCCATGGGCCCGCCATTCGAATAAGAGCAACCTTGTATTAAAAGATGTGCTGCTGCACCAGGCAGGTCTGGTTGCCTTTATTCCGTTTTACCAGGAAACGATCGATCCGGCAACGGGCGTTGCGCGTGAAAGCATTTATCGTCCGTTCCCTGATTCCGCACACATGATCCATGTTGCAGCGAATATGTATATGCGTAACGATTGGGTTGACACAATGTTTGAGCGTATAGTACAGAGCAAGGTCTCCGGAAAACAATATGTATACAGCGACAATGATTTTATCTTCCTTGGAAAGATCGTTGAGCAGATCACGGGGATGAGCCTGGATAATTATGTGGAAGAAACGTTTTACAAACCGATGTATTTGTATAATACCACGTTCAAACCGAATGAACATATATCATTGAATACAATTGCTCCCACCGAGCATGAGCACCAATTTCGCATGCAATTGCTTACGGGTTATGTACATGATCCGGGCTCTGCTATGTTTGGTGGTGTAGCGGGTCATGCAGGATTATTCAGTAACGTGCATGATCTCGCTGTCCTGTATACAATGCTATTGAATGGAGGTGAATGGAACGGGCACCGTTATTTAAAGAAGGAAACAATAGATTATTTCACCGCGTATCACAGCGATATCAGCCGCCGGGGATTTGGATTTGATAAGCCGGAAAAAGATAATGCCACGCGTGAAGAACCATACCCGGCATTGAGCGCCTCGCCCGAAACATTTGGACACACAGGATACACAGGAACATGTGTATGGGCAGATCCGAGATATCACTTGCTGTTTGTTTTTCTTTCTAACCGCGTAAATCCTGACGGTGGTGAGAACACAAAAATCAGCACGCTAAAAGTACGGCAGCGTATGCTCGAAGCAGTTTACGACTCAATGGATGCGGTGAGGTTAAGCCGCATTATTCAATACCTTCGTTTTCTTCCTTAATTTATTTCCAGATGAAACATAGATTCTTATCAGCGGTTGTGATTACGATGTTTGTCTTTGGATGTAAGAAGCCAGTCTCTCCACTGGCAGAATTCATTCCAAAAGATGCTGCAGCAATATTCATGGTGGACGTGAATGGGATCAAAGAGAAAATCAACAGTTCCGGCATTACGATCGATTCTCTTGTAGATCTTCTTTCAGATGAAGAAACAGAAATGCCGATTCGTTGGTCCGAGATAACAAATTCTGGAATCGATCTTAAAGTCCCGTTCTTTATTTTCAGTGATCAAAATAATTCTATTCAAAACGGAAACACAGCAAATTTTGGACTGGTGGCGCAAATTGAAAACGAGGGAAAGCTCGTTGACTTTTTAAAGAAGCATAACCAGGGCGCTGAGGTAAAGCAAGATTCAAAGTATCAGTACATGGATCTTAAGAACGGATATGTTGCCGGATGGAAGAATAATATCCTGATCATTTCAGGAAGTACTCATGCCGGAGCCGGTTCAGACGAGGCTCGTTCACATCAACAGCTCACGACTCTTTTCACACAAAATGAATCTGCGTCAATAGCATCAGTAGGTGAATTCAGAGACATGATGAAGAAGACCGGCGACATTCATTTTTGGATCAACGCCTCGCCGAACCTGGCGTCGTTCGGCATGTTGGGAATGACAAAAATGAGCAGTTTATTGCAGGGCACTTATACAGAAGGCACCATAACTTTTGAAAAGGGCAAGGCCAAAGCGTCCGCCGAAACTCATTACAATAAAACACTTTCCGATATTCTGTCCAAATATCCCTCGCGCGAGATCGACAAGACGTTGATCAGCCGGTATCCAGGTCAGGTTAACGGATTTGGTGTCGTGGCTTTCAATCCGAAAGTCTTGATCGATATTTTGCAGTACCTCGGATTCGACACGATGGCTGACGGATATTTGTCTGAAGCGGGCTTCACAACCACCGATGTGGTGAACGCATTCAAAGGAGATATCGGCGTCATCTTCTCCGATTTTAGGATCGAAGAAGGTACAATTCCAACTATGCCGGGGATCAACGCCAAAAGACCGGCTGCACAATTCCTGCTGAATGCTGTTATCGGCGACAGGGCAGCGTTTAACCGGGTGATGAACGGGCTTGTTAAACAGCGCGTATTAACGAAGAATGGTGACCAGTATCAACTCGGGATTTTCGGCGGGCACGACTTTGTTATCGAAGCGACTCCTGATAATCTTTTCATTGCCTCAGACGATGCGTTGATCAAGGCGTATGAATCATCCAACAACAAGTCAGCGCTGTCAGCAGACGTGGAGAAAGAGATCAACGGTAAGTCCACCGCGATGTATGTTGATATAGAAAAATTGCTCGATACATCGCGGCAGGTTACTGTTCACAATTCTTATGCTTTTTCCGATTCCGGCAAAACATGGCAAGCGGCGAAATCAACGTTCAAAAATTTTATCGGTTATACTGAAAAAGGAGATGGTAAAACAACCACATCTGCGTTCGAGTTGAACACCGTAAATCAAAATGAGAATAGCCTCGCCAGCCTCGTAAAATTTATCGCCGTTGCGCACCACGATTGGCAACATCGAACAAATGTCGGCATACATCCACCCCTGGACGAAGACAGCATTCAGCGAATGCCAGATATTCCGCAACCAAAAAGCTCCGATTAAATTGATCTATTGTTGAACATGTCCTTACCCGAAGTCCACCGTTTGCGATTCTATACTTTCAAGTCAGCGAACAACAGATGCAACTGGAATTACAGAACATAATTCCGATCCCTTTGAAGGATCGATTACTGCAGCGCAATTCTGCCGTATGGAACCAGGCATTGCATTTCGGGCAATCAGAGTTTATTAAGATCAAAGCGCCGAGCGGTACAGGCAAAACAACGCTGGTGCACATAATTTACCGGTTGAGAAATGATTTTGAAGGCACGGTGTTATGGGACGGTCAGCATTTAAAGGCAATCAAAGCTGATCAGCTTGCTGCGATGCGGCAAAAAAATATTAGCATCATCTTCCAGGACCTGCGCCTGTTCCAAAATCTTACAGCACAAGAGAATATTGAATTAAAAAGAGTCCTTCAAAAACCTTTTTACGAAAAAAATAAAATTGATGAAATGGCCGACCAGTTGGGAATTCATTCAGTGTTGAACCAACGGGCGTCAACATGCAGTTACGGAGAGCAGCAACGCATCGCGATCGTACGTGCACTGATGCAGCCGTTTGACTGGATCATTATGGATGAGCCTTTTAGTCATCTCGATAAAAATAATATCGACAAAGCATCGGCACTTATTGAGAACGAGTGCAGGAAACGCAATGCTGGTTTTATCCTAACTGACCTGGAAGATGACAACCATTTCCATTACACAAAAGTTTTGAATTTATAACACCACGGAATTAATGCTGAACGCCCTGTTAAGAAAATTAATTCGAACTGCCTCCGGCCGCAGCCGTAATACGATGGCAGTAACGGGGCTTTTTATTGCATTATTGTTGATACTCGCCGCCGTGCAAATTCAATCCAATTATCAGGAGCTACTGTACAACAAAACAAGCCAGGATAGCATTGCCGATTTTCTTGTCATCAATAAAATTGTCACAGACAAAAATGTTGGCGACGCGACTTTAACTGCGCCGGAGATCGATGATCTTAGAAAGCAACCGTTTGTTGAAAAAATAGGCGCCCTCACGCCGAGCCGTTTCCGCGTAGGTGTGCAGAGTGTGAGCCGCCAAATCCCTTTTTACACTGATTTCTTTTTTGAAAGTGTACCAGACGAGTTCCTGGATGTAAATACGCCCGACTGGCAATGGAATGAGAACAGCACTTTCATTCCTATGATCATTCCAAACATGTTTCTAGACATGTATAATTTCGGATTTGCGCAATCGCAGCATTTGCCTCAACTCTCGCAGGATCTCGTAAAGAATCTGCCTGTTCAGATAGACATCGAAGGCCCCACAGGGATGGTTCATTATTATGGTAGAGTGGTTGGTTTCAGCGATAGAATTTCTTCGGTGCTTGTGCCACAGCCTTTCATGGATTGGGCGAATCAAAAGTTTGGAACAGGCGTAAGTGCAAAGCCGTCACGCGTTATTATTCAAACGAAGGATGCAGGTGATCCGCAACTGTCTTCCTATCTCAGGGCGCACGGTCTTTCCACCAATGCTGAAAAAACACGTTTTGAGAAATATCGCGGGATCATTAATGCCGTTGTCGTGATCTCATGGATAACGGGTGGGTTAATGTTTTTGTTTGCACTGCTCATCTTTACACTCTTCATACAACTTACGATTGCATCGGCAAAAGATGAGATCGTTCTTCTCATTACACTTGGCGCTGCTCCCAACCAACTGCAACGTTTTTTGATGAAGCAATTTTTTCCATCAAATATCATTACTGTTATAATCGCACTCGTTATAACTACAGCCTCTCAATACGCACTGCAAAAGTTTCTCTTGTCTCAAAATATTTTTGTTAGCCCGACGCTGTCTGTTTACACGTTAGTTGCAGCCGGACTTGTCTTGCTCTTACTCAGCTGGGTAAATAACCGTTC
The DNA here is from genome assembly GCA_035631175.1 of Parafilimonas sp. GTDB lineage: Bacteria > Bacteroidota > Bacteroidia > Chitinophagales > Chitinophagaceae > Parafilimonas. The sequence continues at coordinate 4,273 of DASQJI010000531.1, read as the reverse complement.
AATAAGAAAATATATTCGGTACAATACCTTTTAGATCGTTTGAATACATTCAAAAAACTTTATCTAAATGTTCCAAAGCGTATCTCCTTAGCAAAAATTGTATTTTTAATTCTCAACGATTGAATACAGAATGGAAGCAAAACGTCTTTTTGATTGCATAGACCATCAACTGCAGCATTTTCCGAAAGCCGACATGTTAAGCGCTAAAGTGAATGGACAATGGAGATCATACAGCACAAAGGAGGTAAAAGAGATAACGGACGATTTCGCCGCAGGGTTGATCGAACTCGGCGTGAGCGGTCACGACATGACCGATGAAGGCAGGGACAAGATCGCGATCATAAGCAACAACCGCCCTGAGTGGATGTTCACTGACCTGGCTGTTCAACAATCAGGAGCGGTACTCGTCCCGGTATATCCAACTACAAGTGCGAACGAACTGCAATTCATTCTAAATGATGCGCTGGTAAAATATGTTTTTGTAAGCAGTAAAGATCTGTTTGTGAAAGTACAGAGCATCAAACTCGCAGTACCGTCCTTAAAAAAGATCTTTTCATTTGATGAAACAGAAGGAGCCGATCATTGGAGTATTGTACCGGCATTGGCAACTGAAGGATCCAGGGCGAAATTCAGTGAGGTGAAAAACTCCATTTTGCCGGAGCACCTTGCCACCATTATTTATACGTCAGGTACTACCGGAACACCAAAGGGTGTGATGCTAACACATACTAACATTTACAGCAATGCGATGTTTTCGAAAGAAAGTTTTCCCTTTATCGATGCGCCGGCATCCAAAGTGCTAAGCTTCCTTCCACTGAATCACATTTTTGAAAAATGCGTCACCTACATCTATCTTTTTAGCGGCAATGGCATTTATTATGCTGAGAGTTTCGAAACGATCGGCGCTCATCTTAGAGAACTAAAACCAGATGGATTTACAACCGTGCCGCGACTGCTGGAAAAGGTTTTCGAGCGCATTATGAGCGCAGGAGCGGAACTGAAAGGAATAAAAAGAAAATTGTTTTTCTGGAGCGTAGCTCTCGCGCAACAATACGCTACACCGGCCGCAGAAAAAATCTCTTATAAACTAAAGCTGAACATCGCGAGCAAATTAGTTTTTAGCAAATGGCGGGAAGCGCTTGGAGGAAATATAAAATTCATAATTACAGGCGGTGCAGCCTGCCAGGAAAAATTGCTACGCATTTTTAATGCGGCCGGGATCCCGGTGTATGAAGGCTACGGCCCAACGGAAAACAGCCCCGTGATCAGTGTTAACCGCTGGAATGATCCGGCCGGTAGCATGATAGGAACTGTCGGTCCGGTAATAAACGGGTTGGAAGTAAAGCTTGCAGAAGACGGCGAAATATGTGTAAAGGGTCCAACGGTAATGAGAGGCTATTACAAACGACCGGATCTCACGGCGGAAACAATAATCGATGGATGGTTGCACACCGGCGACATTGGTGTGTGGGTGCATAATCCAAAAAATCCAGCACTCAGGCTTTTAAAGATCACGGACCGCAAAAAAGAAATGTTTAAAACAAGCGGTGGAAAATATGTCGCCCCACAGGCGATCGAAAATGTCTTGAAGGGGAGCCCGTTCATTGAACAGATCATGATCGTGGGTGCCGACAAAAAATTTGTAAGCGCCTTGATCGTTCCTTCATTTACTCAATTACGATCATGGATGCAATTGCAAAACATCCCATTTACCAGTAATGAAGATGCTGTGAAAGATCCGGCCGTGATAAGGAAGTACCGGTCGGTAATTGACCAGCTCAATCAACAATTCAATCATGTGGAGCAGGTGAAAAAATTTGAGCTGTTGCCAACGGAGTGGGGAATCGAAACGGGTGAAATGACGCCGAAGATGAGTCTCAAACGTAAAGTGATCCTGGAGAAATATAAAGAGACTATTGAGGAAATTTATAATTAAGTGTTGGGCTATTAAAAATTAAACATTCCATCAAGTTCAAACTTTGTGAATCTCGCTACCCTGGTGTCTTTGTGGTTTCTGTTTTTTGAACCACGAGGACGCGAAGCCACTAGAATACACGAAGAATAGCGTTGCGTCGAATCTTTATTTCGTCTGCTCAAGTAACTTATATATCTCATCGAGATTAGGAGACAGAATTATTTCCGTCCTGCGATTTCTTGCACGTCCTTCAGGAGTCGAGTTTGTATCCACCGGGTCGAACCAGGCATGACCGGACGCGATCACGCGCTTTGGATCTACTTTGTATTGATCCACGAGGATCCGCACAACGCTGCTTGCACGCGCGGTACTAAGCGCCCAGTTGTCCTGGAACTTACCGCGGATCGGAATTGAATCGGTGTGCCCTTCAATATTTACAGCAATGTCAGGATTTGCAATGAGTACGGCCGCCAATTTTCCCAATGCAATTTTTCCTGAGTCATTTACCACTGCACTTCCTGAGGGGAATAAAAATTTCTCACTCAGGCTAACATACACCTTCCCATTTTTTTGCGTTATGGTAAGATCGCTGCTGCTGAAGCCGGTGAGAGCATTCGTCATTTTCGTTTTCAGATCCTCCATTGCCTTCCGCTGCTGATCAAGAAGATGCTGCAGATCCTGTAAACGCTTTTGCTGCACCGCCAGGTTTTGTTCAAGGGAAGTCACTTGTCCCTGCTTATTGGTCGCTTCGTTACTCAGTTGTGCGTTTTGTTGCGTGAGTGCATTCAGATCGGACTGCAGTTTATTGATCTGCGCTTGTTGGTCTGCCATTTTTGACGCCATTAGTGCGCTGTCATTTTGCAGAGATCTCGCCTGCATCTGTGCATCTATCAATTTTTTCTTTGAAACGCAAGCAGACGATGCAACGATGAATATGAGTGCTATAATGTATGCTGACCTATTTTTCATATAGTTTGTTACCATGAATTAAAAATTGTGCCAATATATAATATTCGACGTAAAGAAAGAAACGGCTGCCACACGGCCGGCCGAAAGAGCCTGAAAGACAAATATTGATCGAAATGTTAACTTTACAACTTCCAAAATATAGCGTTATGAAAAAGAACCGGACCCTCATCGCAACTTTTGCTGCACTTCTATTAATCGTTTCATCCTGCAAAAAAGAGTTTGATCAAAACAGAGACCAGCAAAGCGATGCTGCTACCTCAAACCTTGCTGGAGGGAAACCTAACATTATATTATTGATCGGCGACGATATCGGCCGGGAGATCCCTCATTATAACGGCGGTTCTTATAGCACCCCGAACCTTGATTTCATGGCAGCGAATGGAACGCAGTTTCCTTACTTCTTCTCTCATCCGGATGGCCCACCATCCCGGCTTGCACTGGTAACCGGCAAATATTGTTATCGTAACTGGGTCCATTTTGGTTACCTGCCGCAGACTTCCTTAACGTTCGCAAATATGCTGCATGATGGAGGCTATTCTACTTGTTTTGTAGGGAAATGGCAGTTCGATGGCGGTGATACATCGATCCATCAACACGGCTTTGATAAGTATATTGTTTTCATGCCCTTTAATCCAATTGTCAATCACGGGCACGATCAATATTATCGGCGTTATAAAAATCCCTACCTGTACCGGGACGGCCGTTGGCTGACATCGCTGGAAGTAAAAGGAAAGTATTCTGAAGACATGTTTTATTATTATGCAAGCAAGTTCATAGACAGTAATAAAACGAAACCTTTTTTATTGGTGTATTCGCATAATCTTGCGCAGAAACCGTGGGTGCCAACGCCTGATGACCCTTTGTTCGCCACATGGGACCCTTCGGTTGACGATGAAGGCCGCGACAGCGTGATCTATTTTCCTGAGATGGTTGAATATATGGACAAGACGATCGGCAAGATCATCACGAAAGTGCAAACTTCGGGCCTCGCCAACAACACATACATCTTTTATTTGAGCGATAATGCAACCAATACGGCCATCCGTTCGATGTATGGCGGCCAGCTCATCCGCGGCTCGAAAGACAGCACAACATTTAATGGCATCAATGTGCCGATGCTTGTGTATGCACCGGGCAGGGTGCCAGCCGGTTCGGTTGACACGTCGCTCGTAGATATGACTGATTTCTTTCCAACATTCGCAGATATCTCGGGCCTTAGCAAGACGCTCTATAAGCCGTTGGATGGAGCTACCTTCTACGATAACCTGATTGGTGCGCCGACGGACCAAAGAAAAAATGTCTATTGCTACTGGCCGCGCGACTATCAACAAAAGATCAATCTCAGCTACGTGACTGATTACAACTATAAGCTCTATGACAGCCTGAACG
>DASQJI010000530.1:0-1940 GCA_035631175.1 Parafilimonas sp. | reverse complement strand
TTTTCCTTCAGAGTTGGTTCAGGGACCTTGTAGTGCGATGATCTTCTTCCTCTTGCCATGCATTTGCTCCTGCGATTTTTGCAAAATTATCGAACATACGCTGTTTTGTGCACAACCGTACGGCGAAAGAATAGATGCGGTAATCTTAGGTCGCTTTTTTAGTAATAAGTTTGTCATCCAAAACCGCGCGGTATGACCAAAGAAGAGATCAAAGAGTTTGCGAACTTCATCAATTACCGTTGCCAGTTTACCTCAGCAGAGCTTAAAACTTTGCACACGATCCTGCGCGAAGGCGAGGAATGTTTTGGAATAGTTGAAGGCATGATGAAAAAAGTCCATCACAACAAACATTCGGGGTATGGGATCGGGGTTCTCACCGATAAGCGATTCCTGTTTTATCACAAAAGCCTGCTTGGCGGAACAACCATGGAGGAATTTCCGATCGCTACGATCTCATCTATCACAGTGAGTAAAGGTTCGGTGCTGGGTTCACTTCACGTTTATGCATCAAATGTGGATGAGATCATTATTGAGCCATGTGATAATAACAATGCGGCCCGGCTTGTGAAGGCGTGGCAAATCCTGCTGGATGAAAGAAATCTGGTTAACGCTGGGCTGGCAGAGGAAGCGCAGTTGAATTCTTCCAGCGAAACAATTTCAGATCCAACTTCAGAACTTGAAAAATGGCATAGTTTGAAAGAAAGAGGGATCATTTCGGAAGAGGAATACGATCTCAAGAAGAAACAAATATTAAACCTTTGAACTTATTTGATTAAACAACATGACTCGCAAAAACCAATCGCTTTTCACACTCATCCATCGCGAAATTGTTTGCAAATATTTTTGTTTTTACATTTTTTGTTTAACTTTCATTGTCCCGGCGTAGTCCTGCATTTTCTTCGTACCCCGCACTGAAAATTTTTGTTGTCGCTATATTTATTGAAGGCAATAGATGGCCAGTTACTATAAACCAAACCAATTATGAAAAGACATGCTGCCAAACCAAAAGCGTGGCTGGTTGTTGTGATCGTGGTCTTGTTCTCATCTTGTTACTCCGTGCGCATTGTAAACAAAGATGCCGTTCCCGAACCGGATCCGCTCAACACGAGCACTGATTTTTACAGGGGCAAGAAAGTACACGTGTTAGATACTGTCATCACATTAAAGCCACAGGAGGGAGAATTCACTCTCATCGAGAGGTGTGTGTCTGACGGTTTCTACTCCCTGGAATACCGGGTAACGTTCGGCGGCGTATTGCTGAACACGATCACCTTTGGCAGAAAACGCCAGGTGAAAATAAAATATGTATGTCTGAAACAATCTGATTAATTATGGCTACTACCGACAAAATTAACATCGGAAGCTGGAACACATTTCATGAAAATGGACCCTGGCCGACGAAGGTGCTTTATAATACAGCTCTTGAACCAAAGCAAAACATGCCGGAAATGCTGGATCGTTACAATGATGCAGCAGCAGAGATACAGCGATTGCTTAAATCGGCTTTGGATAACCAGGAAGGATTCAGAGCATATGGATCCGCATGGTCGATGTCGACCATCGCACACCAAAAAGACAATATGCATTTCAATTCGCAAATGAATTTGAAGAAAGCGATCGATGCTGACGAGATGGAGCCCGGCTCACGATATTTGAGTGAGAACTTGTTTTTGTTTGAATGCGGGAATATTGTAAAAGAGATCAGCGTATTTCTTTTTAGAAACGGAAAATCGTTGAAAGCAACCGGCGCCAGCAACGGTCAAACGATTGCAGGTTGTATTTCAACAGGAGTGCATGGGTCTGCATTTGATTTTGGCGCCTTCCAGGACGCAGTTGTTGGGATAAACCTGATCATCGGAGATACCGTTGACGATATTGTTTATGTCGAACGCGATAGCAAACCCGCACTGAATAATGTTTTTGCAAGTCGGATCCATGCC
>DASQJI010000529.1:0-6805 GCA_035631175.1 Parafilimonas sp. | reverse complement strand
CCTCGCTTCTATTCTGATGTAAGTTGATAACTTGGCGAGTGTTCATTTTTCAAGTGTTATGGGTTTCGAGACACAAATGTGGCGCAACGTTCCTTCTATAAGAAAAAAAAAGAAGATAGGGATTAAACATATTTGCAAAGTGAACCATCTCTACGTTAGATATTTATTTTCTACCGCTTCACTTGCTACAATTCGGAAGACCTCAAATTTTTTCTTTGCTAGTTTCTTTTTGGGATCTGAGCGACGACGAAACGAAACGTGTCTCCCGTGGCAGTCTTCAATTTAATTGAAGATACCGTTCTTGCTTAAAAGGCGCATGCTCGACAAGTTTGGTAAGTCGGTAACCTCTGATTTTGAATTTAGGCAATTTCCCAAAGGTCTTTGTTTCAGAATGCCTTGAAGGTGTCTTACGATCTTTGCCAAGTTGCCAATGCTTTAATTTTCGTAACTATCATCAGTTTAATATAATTACCTTCTGGGAATTATCCATAGCTTTAACATACTGGCTTTATCCCGAAGGGTGTAGTATTCATTAATTGAATTGCCGCTTTAACGCTCCACTAAGCTCGCCAACACTGATTGAACAGGATTCGGATTGAGGTTGAGTTATGATGTTATTCAAGCACACAGCTCGAGAGATAAAGTGCAAACGAAAGAGGATGAAGGAAGTGAATTTATCATTCAATTACCTATATAATATTTGCCTTTCCGATGCAAAACGCTGTTAATGAGAAAAGCCTTTATAACAATTCTAATTCTGCTGTATTTGCATAATGCATATACTCAAACCACGCAGCAGTATGATAGTTTGAAGAATTTGATCAGGTCTTCAAAAGATGATTCGACTACATTTTACAGGACTGTAGATCTGATTTGGGCTTACATACCTTCAAATTCGGATTCTGCAACTTTATATGTACAACAAAACATTCTGCTGGCACAAAAAATGAAATCAGATGCCGCATTATTCATGGGGTATGCTCAGTATGCAGCTCTTGAGCAAATTAATGGCAATTACAGCGGCGCACTTCAATATGGTCTTCGGGGTTTGAGAGCAGCCGAGCATACAAACAATTTCATTTCGATTTCTGAAGAATATTTTATTTTGGCTGATATTTACCGTGAAGCGGGAGATTATGCACAGGCAATTTATAATTTGCGTAAAGCAAAACACCTTCTTGAATCAAAATTAAACCCGGTTTTTGAACATGAGAACCCTGAAACCGCTTCCCGCTATGTTAACTGTCTTGTGCTTGCAGCACAAATTTTTGAAACGTTCAATCAGCTCGATTCTGCACTACAATATGCAAATAATGCTCATGATTTATCTTTAAAAGGGCTCGGCAAATGGGGAACTTCAGAAGATACGCTTTACTTTTCCCTTAAGCTCGACCCTATAATAGGTAATATTTATTCAAAAAACGGTGATTATTATACTGCGATTACTTATTACAGAGCTGGCGCAGCGATTGCCAGCGGTAACACAAATCTCATTGATAATTATAATGGCGAAGCAAGCATTTTTAAAAAAAGGGGACAATTAGATTCGAGCATTTTCTATGCAAATAAAGTTTTGGAACTGAGTAAAGCTGCGCATTACCTCATGGGCAAACTTCAGGCGCTTAACTTATTGTCTGATGTATATACACTAGAACACAATACAGACAGTGTTGCCAAATATTTAGAACTGACTATTGAAACAAAAGACAGCCTGTTCAATACAAAGAAGGTTATGGAGATACAAAGCATTTCCTTCAACGAACAACTCAGGCAACAAGAGATAAAAGATCAACAGGAGAAATATCAAAATCGTTTACGAATATATTTGCTCGCCGGAGGATTGCTTGTCTTTTTACTCGTGGCAGCAATTCTGTATCGCAATAACCGGCACAAACAAAAGGCGAAAGTAAAAATTGAAAAAGCCTATGAAGAATTGAAATCCACCCAGGCACAACTTATCCAATCAGAAAAGATGGCTTCGCTTGGTGAACTTACTGCAGGTATTGCTCACGAGATACAGAACCCTTTAAACTTCGTAAATAATTTTAGTGAAGTGAATAAAGAGTTACTCATTGAATTAAAAGATGAAATCAAAAAAGGAAATACGGATGAAGCAAGTGCGATCGCAAATGATGTTATAGAAAACGAAGAAAAAATCAATCACCACGGGAAGCGAGCGGATGCCATTGTAAAAGGCATGCTGCAACACAGCCGTACAAGCACAGGCCAAAAAGAACCCACAGATATAAATGCTTTATGCGATGAATATTTGCGATTGAGTTATCACGGCATGCGCGCAAAAGAAAAAGAATTCAATGCAACATTGAAAACAGATTTTGATAACACTATTGGAAAAATGGATATCGTTCCACAAGACATTGGAAGAGTGCTGCTAAACCTTATCAATAATGCGTTTTATGCAACAAATGAAAAGCTCAATCATTACAGCTCACAGCTCGCAGCAGGTTACAAGCCACTCATTTCAGTGCAAACAAGAAAAATAAATAATAAGGTTGAAATAAGAGTAAGCGATAATGGCAACGGTATTCCTGAAAAAGTATCAGATAAAATCTTTCAGCCATTTTTTACTACAAAACCAACCGGTGAAGGCACAGGCCTGGGTTTGAGCGTCGCTTATGATATAATTAAAGCCCATGCGGGAGAAATAAAAGTGCTGACGAAGGAAGGTGAGCGAATTGAGTTTATAATAACGCTTCCCCTTAAAATGACACAAGCAATTTGAAGTGCCTGTAAGATTGAGCTTCTCCAAATATGACATATCCAAGCTCATCCTCATGATTACTCAGCACTTCATCAACATTTACCCATTACTTGCTTCATTGGAAATTGATGGAATATTATTCTTTTACCAGTGCTTTTAATTATACTTTAAGAATACATAATCAAACGGGAAGAAAATTATTTGGAACTTGAATTCGGACACGGATTTACTGACTATAAAAAAATGGTTAGGCGGTGGTTCTGGTACTTCATTTGATTGACAATAGCACCACAGCTAACATCCCTATTTGCAGTGCCTGACGGAACAGCCTCTACAGTATGATAAGAAATGCAACCAGGAAGCTTAGCCACCACAATAAATTGTGAAAAGCAACTTATGGAAATAGACAGTAAGCTATACCAGGCAGGGTTATTAAAGCAACTTATTTTCCACTGCAAACTTTATCAGCGAAGCTGTATTCTTCATGCTCATCTTAGCCAAAAGGTGCTTTCGATGGCTGTCAACAGTGGAAGGACTAATAAACAATTTTTCTGCAATTTCAGGGTTAGTAAATCCTTCAGCAATCAGACACAATATCTCTTTTTCTCTACGGGTTATTAAGGGAATTTGTTCGACGGAAGTTTCTTTGCGCATAGCTTGAGCTGCCTGGAAGCTCAGGTAGATTTTACCCTTGTTAACTTCCCGGATCGCTTCGAGCAATTCTTCTTTATCAGCGTTTTTTAGAACATAACCGCTTGCACCGTTCTCTATCATTTTATTTATATAACTGCCCTGGTTGAAAGTGCTTAATCCAAGTACCATAATTCCGGGATAACTTTTTTTGACCGCCGCGCAAAGATCGATGCCACTCATGTCGGGCAAATTTATATCCATCAATATTACGTCGGCAGTGTTGTTTACAAAAAACCCGAGGCATGATTGTGCCGTCATTGCATATCCGCATAATTCAATTTCTTTTTCATTGCTTAGCAATGAACGCATGCCTTCCTGCACCATGGGATGATCATCAACAATAAAAACACGGATCATATTATGTGTTTAACTCAATATTTACAGAGGTTCCGTTCGAGCTATCTGAATGAAGGTCTAATTTTCCTTTAAGGTACTCTACGCGGCTGCGGATGTTTGCCCAACCAGCACCTTTATTTTTTTCAAGATCACTAATGTCGAAACCTTTACCGTTATCTTCTACCGTTATGTTCAGGCGGGTTTCTTCACGAAACAATTGCACAAGCACTTCTGTGGCTTTTGCATGTTTAAAAATATTATTTAATAACTCCTGGATGATGCGGTAAATAATAATTTCAGAAGTGTGATCCAGTCTCTCTTCGATTCCAAATGACTGGTACCGGACATTAAAAATATGTGCGGTATTGAGATTGTTGCAATAGTCTCTCAGCGCTTCGTCTAATCCGAATTTCACCAAAGCCTCTGGCATCATGTTATGTGCCACCCGGCGCAGCTCCTGGATAGAGGTATCGAGCATATCAAGCGAGCGCTCAAAAATCACCACGTCATCATGACCTACTGTAAGATTGCTTTTCATATTCATCAGCGAAAATTTTACTCCGGTTAGCATGCCGCCTAATCCATCATGAAGGTCTTTCGCCAGCCGTTTTCTTTCCTCCTCCTGCCCTTTCAGCATGGAATCAACTACCACCAATTGTTTATCTTTTTCTAACTCACGTATGCGCTGTTGTTGCAATTCGTCCTGCTGCTTTGCCAACAACTGCCTGTGATAAAGATTTCGATAAATTAAAAAACCGACTATCAGCAATGCCGCCAGCGAGGCGATTAAAAAATAATTAAGCGTGGATTTTTGTTTTATAGAAAGCGCCTGTATTTTCTTATCTTTTTCCAGTTGCGAAATTTCGAGTTGTTTTTTTTCATTCTGATATCTTGCCTCCACCTCAGCAACCTTTTGGCTGGTTTCTACTTTGAATAACGAGTCGGTGAGGATTAGTGTTTTTGAAAAATATTCGCCAGCCAGTTTATAATGACCCAACTGCTGTTCAATAGTAGCTCTCGTTAAATAAATTTCTCTCAGGTCTGCCCTTACACCCACTTCCCCTGCAATTTTTTCTGCCTGCAAAATATATTCGAGTGCTTTATCATTTCGACCCAGCTTGTTATATACTTCCGCAAGCATAGAGAAAGAACCGCTCAATGCATATTTATTTCCCATCTGCAATACGTAGTCATGATTTTGCTGATAATTATCTAAAGAAAGGGAATACTGTTTTTCCTGGTAGTAATAATCGCCGAGATTCTCATATACAGCCGCAATCACTTCGATATTTCCTCTTTTTTTTGCTAAGGGCAATGCCCTTTGTAATAATTTATATTGTTCTTCAAACTTGCCCAGGAAATTATAAGTTTCAGACAGATTTATCAAAGTGTTTATAATTGAATTGTCATCCCCAAGTTTGGTGGCAAGTGCCAGTCCCTTATTTCCATATTCAAGCGCTTTATAATATTCTTTTTGGTCGTTTAATAAGCCATTGATATTTGCATAGACAACAGGCAACCATTGCTGGTCGGCAGCAGTTTCCCATAAGCGCGCTGATTGCAGGTAATAATCAATGCCCGTAAGACGATCTTTTTTGTGCAGGTATACATTTCCGATATTAGCTAGTAGTCTCGCTATTCTTACTGTATCATTTAGTTGTTTAGCAAAAGGAATAGCCTGCTCAAACGTAACAATCGCGCTATCCAGTTTATTCAATTCGATGTAACAAACACCCACATCATGTAATGAGGATAATACACACCGGTCATTTTTTATTTTTTTTGCAAGAGCCAATGCCTGCTGGTAATAATAAAAGCTGCGGGCAGGTGTAACCGGTTCCACCGATTCGCCAATTTCAAGCAGGGCTATTACTCTAGCCGAATCATTTACCGCGTTGTTCAATCTATCTGTTAAGCTATCCGGAATGGTTTGCGCAAAACAACTGTTGCATAAAAACAGTGCTAAAACTTTTGTAATTGAGGAAAGATAAAATTTCACCGGCATAAAACTGGCTAATGAATATTTCCAAAGGTTGCCTTTCTAATTCGAATATTCAAGCATCTTTCTAAAATTCCCCTTTTCAGGGGATTTTAAAATCTATAGCATAAATCACTGTTTTGGGGGATAGGTAACACATAAGTGCAGGTCTACTTTTGCGCTGTATCTCGAGTTACTTTCTTAGAAATGAGAACGAGAAATCAAATGTAATTTCTTATACTGAAAAATGTTATCATGAACATCTCTGCAAAACTTCTGCTGGCATTATTAACGCAAATCTTTCTTTTCACCAAGAATCTTGAGGCGCAAAATACCTTTCCATCCAGTGGAAGTGCAGGCATCGGCACTACTACCCCTAATGCTTCATCCGCACTAGAAATTAAATCAACCACACAGGGATTGCTTATATCACGAATGACAAAAGCACAACGTGATGCAATTGTAACACCGGCTACAGGGTTAATGGTCTATCAAACCAACAGCACTCCGGGGTTTTATTATTACAGCGGCACAGCATGGACAGCCATAACAGTAAAAAGCAAAGGGTGGTCGCTTACCGGAAATGCCGGCACAGCATCCGGTGCAAATTTCATCGGTACTACTGATGCGCAACCATTGATGTTCAAGGTAAATAATACTAAGGCAGGCTTTCTTGATTTTACAGGCAACATTGGTTTTGGGCTTCAAAGCTTAAGTTCCAATACCGGAGATTATAACAGCGCTTTTGGATATCAAGCCCTTTATGCCAACACCACAGGAAGCTCAAATACGGCAAATGGGTTTCAATCTATTTATTCAAACACCACCGGTTATCAGAATACTGCGAACGGTAGGATCGCCCTTTTTTATAACACTATAGGATATAACAACACAGCTAATGGATTTGGATCTCTTTATTCTAATACTGCCGGGTATAACAACACCGCCAATGGAAGTTATGCGCTTACTTATAACACCATCGGAACTGAGAACACAGCAAACGGGGCTTTTGCTCTCAATAGAAATACCACGGGGGTTTATAACACTGCCAATGGCAGTAATGCGCTTTACTTCAA
>DASQJI010000528.1:0-1676 GCA_035631175.1 Parafilimonas sp. | reverse complement strand
ATACTTCATGTCTTTTTCATCCAACTTTGAAGAATCGATGTAATGTATAAACAGAGGGCGTCCCTTTTCTGCCATCAGGTTGTATACATTTGTTTGAAGCCGCTCCATGTCATCCGTTGTGATATCGTGCATGCCAGACAGATTTCTGTTGATGAGCCAACTGCGATATAAGTTAAACACGCCGGGCATATAATACGGATAGGTAAATGGATTATACGGGCACTGGTTCGCGCTGCTGACAAAGCCGCGCTCGGGATTGTGCATTACCACATTAAAGCTATCGGGGACATAACCCTGCCACGCATAACTGTTATCATCTCCTGGCATCACAAAATCTCCCTGCCGGTACCACAATGCCGGGAATGTTCCTTGTTGCCGGATTGCGATGTCGCCAGCTTTATCTGCGAAAACAAAATTCTGCCCGGGGCATGTAAAACCTGAAACTGCATTGAGATAGTCATTGTAATTTTTCGCGCGAATCAGTTTTAGAACAGCACCAAGCTCGTTGCTTTCGTCGTGTGCTTTCCAGCGACACGCATAATATTTGTTCGTGTGTAATTTATCCGGGTAATGCGGATCATACATTACCGGGCCCCAAACGGTAATAGCAATATGCTCTGTGTCACTCGACTTGCCCCTGATCCTGATTATCTCATTCCGACTCTGAGCTTTCTTCCATTCTCCGTTGTACCAATATTCCTGCATGGATGAATCGCGAAATTTTACTTCGTAATAATCACGCACATCTCTTTCGGAGTTTGTTAATCCCCACGCACAATTCTCGTTAAAACCGATCAATATGTTGGGCGCTCCCGGCAGCGTTGCACCATATGCGTCGAAAGCTGGTGTTGATATCTGCATTTCATACCAAAGGGAGGGAAGATTTAAGCCGAGATGCGGATCGTTACATAAGATCGGCCTGCCACTTTTGGTTTTGCTACCTGCAACTGCCCAATTGTTACTTCCGTTGTTCGCATTTGGCTTTAACGGCGGATTTGCGGGAGCGACTGTCAGTTTATAATTGAGATATATTGAATCAAGGCTTGACGGCGGTTTAACGGCAATAGCATTCGTAAGTTTTGGCAGAGGTTCAGTTACGATCGGCTGAAGAGAGTCATTAATGTAAGGAAAAAGTTTTTCGTATTGCTGTTTTGAAAGAAATGCCTTTGCGTTTGTTTTCTCGAAATCTTCTTCATATCCTGCAAGGTCATAGGCCATATACTTTGCAAACAGCGCCGATTTCAGGTTGGTCCAGGGCTCGGGTTTGTAATTGAGTAATTTGTACTCGATCGGGTAATCTTTTTCGTGGAGAGAACTGATGTAAGCATTAACGCCCGCCGTATATGCATCACAAACTGCTTTTGTCATCGGGTCCTTGTCAATAGCATGGAGTGTTTTCTCTGCGGCATATACCATTCCCAAACGCCTGAAGAATTTATCGATCTTCAAGAAGTTAGTACCATTCGCAGAGTCGCCAAATATTTCACTCAACCTTCCGCCAGCCGCATACGTTTGAAAATCCATTTGCCACAACCTGAATTTTGCATGCAGGTATCCTTGCACAAACCAGGCATCCGTTTCGTTATCGGCATAAACATGCGGTACTAAGCGTTCATCAAAATAAACTTCTGTCTTACCGTTTAATTCAGGGAATTTCACATCAGCATTAAACTGTT
>DASQJI010000527.1:0-4104 GCA_035631175.1 Parafilimonas sp. | reverse complement strand
GCTGGCGTCGTTTTGGCACCGCTCTTTTTTGCAGCGAGCATTTTTTGAATAAGACGATTTCGCTCCGCCGCGATCTGTACACGCAATGTTGAATCCCGTTGCCTGTCGTAATAAACAATACCATCAACAATTGTCTTTTCTGGTCTTGCATATACGCTCAAAGGATTGTCCGTCCATAAAACCACGTCAGCATCTTTGCCAACTTTTATGCTTCCTACTCTGTCGGCAACATGCAACATAGTAGCAGGATTGAGCGTGCACATTTTAAACGCCTGCTCTTCCGTTAATCCCCCGTACTTAATTCCTTTTGCAGCTTCCTGGTTCAAATGGCGCGCCTGTTCGGGGTCGTCGCTGTTCACTGCGACAATAACGCCGACTTTCGTCATGATCGCGGCATTGTAAGGAATCGCGTCTTCTACTTCAGCTTTATATGCCCACCAGTCGCTGAATGTAGAAGCATACGCGCCGTGCGCCTTCATTTTGTCCGCCACCTTATATCCTTCCAGTATGTGCGTAAAAGTGTTTACCCGGAAATGAAATGAATCGGCGACATGCATAAGCATATTGATCTCGCTCTGCACATAAGAATGACAAGTGATAAATCTTTTATGATTTAGAATTTCAGAAAGTGCATCGAGTTCGAGGTCTCTTCTCTTATCGGCTCCCTGTTTTTGATAATCCTGTGCCCGTGTAAATGCATCAACGAATACTTGTTCAACGCCCATACGTGTGTCAGGGTAACGTATGTTGGACGAATTATATGTGCGCTTCACATTTTCGCCCAAAGCGCATTTTATGAATGGATCCCAGTTAGCGAATTTCAATTCCTCAGGGCCTCTGCCCCAGCGCAATTTTATTAGTTGAGTCTGGCCGCCTATCGTGTTGCAACTTCCATGCAGAACATGAGCGCTGGTAACACCGCCCGAAAGCTGCCGGTAAATTTGAATATCGTCAGGATCGATCACATCGGCGATGCGCACTTCTGCCGTTACAGATTGCGAACATTCATTTACACTGCCGGATACAGCGATATGCGAATGTTCGTCGATAACACCGGGGGTCAGGTATTTTCCGGTACCGTCGATTTGTTCAGCGCCTGAAGAAGAAAGATCTTTTCCTATTGACGCGATCTTTCCGTTCCTGAGTAATACATCAGTATTTTGTAAAATGCCATCTGTTTCGTTTGTCCAGACCGTCGCATTTTTTATTAAAAGATCATGCTGCTTCGGTTCTTCAGGAAGACCATACCCGTTGAAAGGATAGACTACAGTTCTGTTGATGTCATTCTTTTTTGGTTCCTTTTTCGACGTGTCAGGTTTTTCAACATATGCACTCGAAAAAAGCATGTTCCATGTTACGGCATTGCCATTTGCCATGTACCCTGAGCCAGTCCACACATTCTGGCTAATGACGCCGGTGAGCGAATTCACTTTGCTGCTGTCGGCCTTCGCACTCCAGCTTAAATTAACGGTGCTGTTATTTATGTTTACCTGCAGGTCAGTTTTTGTTGTATCCCCTTGTATTTTGATGGTGGCCGAGATCTTGCCCGGTTTACCGTCAACTTCTACATCATATTGTTTGCTTTGGTCATTTTGTTTCACCGTGAGTTTGTAGTTACCGCGATAATCTTTCCATGCAGTTTCATTCAGGATAAACTTTTTTCCCTGGATCCAGTTTTGAAGGAAAACGGTTTTCTCATCGAACACTGGTCCCGTTGTGATGATAAAATCGGCGACCTTGCCTGTTTCAATACTGCCGAGTCTATCGTACACGCCAAGCAGTGTTGCGGGGATCTTTGTCAATGCATCGAGTGCCTTTTCATTACTCAGACCATTCTCAATAGCCTTGCGGAGGTTTGGCAAAAATTCGCTGCCTGTAGTTCCGCTCGCCGTGAGTGCAAAATTTAATCCTGCCTGCTCAAACATGCCGGGTTCAAGCGGCGCCATTTCCCAGTGCTTCATCACACTCAATGCAACTAACCGCGCTGCGTTCGGGTCTTCCACGTCTACAGCATTTGGAAAATTGATCGGAACGATGAAAGATGCTTTCGTCGCCTTGATCTCATCCAGGCGCTGATATTCGTTTCCGCCGCACTTAAGGACATACTGAACACCAAATTCATCCGCGATCTTTTTTGCACGAAGCACATTCCATTTGTCACCCGCATCAAAGATCTGCGGCAGTGATTGATTATTATTCCACGCTTCAAGCGAAAGGTTGGTCCCTTCATCTGCCGGTCTTGTCTTGTACCATTGTGCGTCTAGATACGTTTGCCTCAACAATGCGATCGAACCCATCAAAGAAGTGGGATAATCCTGCGTCGAGCTGCCCTTGTTGAACGAATAAAATGCGGCCGCTCTTTCTTTGAGCATGTCGAGATTTTCTTTTTCGTCGTTCAACGTTACCAGTGTTCCGGTCCCGCGTGCGATACCGTCCTGGAGGTGCGAAACAACCACACCAAAACCTACTCCCCGTAGATCTTTCGCCTTATCATCGTTCACCGAGAAAATTTTTGATGCATCGGTCTCCGGCCTGATCGCCTGGTTCCATCCATACGCACCTTTTGTATTGCTAAGCATTTGCGTTCGAAAGAAATCGGTACTGCGCTGCGGTTGCTGTTCAGCAGTTATTCCATAGTCGCTGAACAAGTCAATGAATGAGGGGTAGATGTATTTCCCTTTGCAGTCGATAACGGCAGCTTCTTTCGGGACGCTGATGTTATTGCCGACTGCAATTATCTTCCCTTCTTTAATAATGAGCGTTGCTTCCGTCAGCGTAGTTCTGGCATCCTTTACGATCGTCGCATGTGTGAAAGCGAGGTAACCCTGCCGATGGTCTTGCACTCCGTTAACGGGGTAGGTTTCCTGCGAATATGCAGTTGTGGCAATAAAACACAATAGGGAAAGCAGTTTGTATTTTCTCATATTGCAAACATGGTTCAGCTTTAAAAAGCGGTAAATCTAAGGGCTTTACAAATTCCTACAAAACTGTAATACCGTAATTATATCAGCGGCTTTCCCCGCGGAGTCTTTGCCAAAGAGTATTTCCCACAAAGCCCGCAAAGGGCACAAAGAAAAATTTTACGTTCTTAAAGAGTGTTTATTAAATCGATTAAAACGATATTAATGAAGATGTCGATGGATGCCATTCTTCTCAAGTCGTGTGTCTCAAAATGCGCTGGGACTTTTTGGATTAGAAGATTTTCTCCGTGCCCTCCGTGTGCTAAGTGGGCCACTTTCTTCGCGGGCCAGTCGTTACCTTGATCATGAAACCAACAGAATAACTCCATCATTTTTTTCCCACAAAGCGCGCAAAGGCCACAAAGAACAATTTTACATTCTTTAAAGAGTGTTTATTTAATCGATTAAAACGATATTAATGAAGATGTCGATGGATGCCATTCTTCTCAAGTCGTGTGTCTCAAAATGCGCCGTGACTTTTTGAATTAGAAGATTTTCTCCGTGCCCTCCGTGTGCTCAGTGGGCCACTTTCTTCGCGGGCCAGTCGTTACCTTGATCATGAAACCAAACAGAATAACTCCATCATTTTTTTCCCACAAAGCGCGCAAAGGCCACAAAGAACAATTTTACATTCTTTAAAAAGTGTTTATTAAATCGATTAAAACGATATTAATGAAGATGTCGATGGATGCCATTCTTCTCAAGTCGTGTGACTCAAAATGCGCTGGGACTTTTTGAATTAGAAGATTTTCTCCGTGCCCTCCGTGTGCTCACTGGGCCACTCTTCGCCGGCTAGCTCGTTACCTTCATCGTGAAACTAAACAGAATAACGGCATCATGCTTTTCCCACAAAGCGCGCAAAGAACACAAAGCATAATACTGATGAAAGTTTGGCTGATCGACGCCATTTTTCATCAACTCATGAGCCGACAACGGGGTTTTACTGTTTTGGATTAGGCTTCTCTCTTCCTGCTCTTCGCGGGCTTAGTGGGCCACCTTCTCGGCGGGCTAGCTCCTTAGATTCATCCGGAAAGCAAACAGACTCACAAACAGAATGCTTGCGAGCAATAAGTGTATCGGTTGAATAAACCCCGGCATGTTTAAGGCTGCGAGGGAAACACCGGCAGCCATCAAGGCAAGAACA
>DASQJI010000526.1:0-2098 GCA_035631175.1 Parafilimonas sp. | reverse complement strand
TCATCAATGTTGTGCTGGTTCAATGCGGCGCCGACGCCTTCAAGTTTTTTCTGAAGTATGTATTTACCGTCGTCGGCTATTTTTCTTTTTTCCTCTTTGAGCGAGTCCTTGATCTTGCTTTTTGCCTTTGCGGTAACGACGAATTTTAGCCACGCGTCGGAAGGTTTTTGTTTATTGCTGGTGATGATCTCCACCTGGTCTCCACTTCTCAATTTATGACTGATGGGAACGAGTTTGTGATTCACCTTCGCTCCTATACAACGGCTTCCTACAGCCGAGTGGATCGCAAAGGCAAAATCAAGGGCCGTACTATTAACAGGCAGCATCTTAACGTCACCCTTTGGTGTGTACACGTATATTTCTTCGGCAAGAAAGCTAGTTTTAAAATCCTGCAGAAAATCGACGCTGTCTGTGTCCTGGCTGCTGATGACTTCCCGAATCTGGGCAAACCATTTATCGAAACGATCTTCGTCATTACTGCCTTCCTTGTACTTGTAGTGTGCAGCCAAACCTTTTTCCGCGATCTCATTCATTCGGTTCGTTCGTATCTGCACTTCAACCCAACGCCCCTGCGGACCCATCACCGTTGTGTGCAAAGCTTCATACCCGTTGCTTTTAGGATTGCTTAACCAGTCGCGTAAGCGTTCGGGCGACGGCATGTATTCGTCGGTGATCAATGAGTAAACCTTCCAGCAATCCTCTTTCTCTTTCTCAGGTGAAGAATAAACGATGATCCTGATCGCAAAGAGATCGTATACTTCATCGAAATCAACACCTTTCTTTTTTATTTTATTCCAGATCGAATGAATGCTTTTTGGCCTGCCGTAAATGTCAAATTCAAAACCACCTTTCCTGAGCTTGTCTTTTATTGGTTTGATGAATTCGTTTATATACCGACTACGTTCTCTCTTTGTTTCCGCCAGCCTTTGTGCGATGTCCTTGTATGCCTCGGGTTCGAGATATTTCATCGCCAGGTCTTCCATTTCGGTCTTGATGTTGTACAATCCCATGCGCGATGCAAGTGGAGCGTATACATAAACCGTTTCACTGGAGATCTTTAACTGCTTTTCGCCCTTCATGTAATCGAGCGTGCGCATGTTATGCAGCCTGTCCGCGAGTTTGATGAGGATCACACGCGGGTCATCGGTTAGCGTTAATAATATCTTTTTGAAGTTTTCAGCCTGCTGGCTACTGTTCGTGTCAATTACGTTTGAAATTTTTGTGAGCCCATCAACGATGCGTGCTATTTCAGTACCGAATTCGCGCTCTACATCTTCAATAGTTACATCGGTGTCTTCCACTGTGTCATGGAGAAGAGAACAAATCGTTGACCGAACCCCAAGGCCGATCTCTTCCACGCATATCATTGCAACTGCGATAGGATGAAGGATATAAGGTTCTCCGCTTTTACGACGCATCGTCTTATGGGCGTCCGCTGATATTTCGAATGCGCGCCTGATTAACTCTTCGTCGCCTTTTTTCAATTTCGGGCCCAGCACTTTTAATAACGCGCGATATTGCCGTAGGATGAGCCGCTTTTCCTGTTCTTCCGTAAGGTTGTATTTCGGCAATACTATTTCCTGTGCTGCCTGCTCTGTGGTCATACTTCACGAATTTACGACAATGGCGCCAATGAAGATTTTAACAGCTGGTTAAGGCGCGATGCTTGATGGTGAAATGTGAGACGTCACAAGTGAAACAAACATGAACCGTGCCTGACGGACGCTCACCGATAACCGAATAAACCCATAAACCAATTAATCAACCTCAAACCTCAAACCTCAAACTTCGAACATCAAACATCAAACTTTACCTTTGCACATTCGTATGAGTGGCACGGGTGAAAAAAAATACTTTAATGTTTCGGTTCTAAAGCGTGTATTTGAATTTGTAAGACCATACCGATGGCGTTTTATTGTAAGCGTTATTCTCGCCATCGTTCTTTCCTTCTTTACACCTGTTCGTCCGCATTTTATTCAGCTCACTGTTGATAAAGCAACCGGAAAAGCAGTTCATACACCGTGGATCATCCAACTATTATTTCCGCATACCCAACTAAACGACGCCTGGCAATTCGTGATCGCGGTTACCATATTCC
>DASQJI010000525.1:0-4519 GCA_035631175.1 Parafilimonas sp. | reverse complement strand
TCGAGTAATTCTTTTTTGTAGGAACGATAACGAAGGTCTAAGGTTTCCTGCATAAGAACGTTTCCATAGTTAAACCGGGACCAAAAGCAGTTCCAAAAATTGTGGCAGGTTCATCGTTGATGCTCTCAAAAATTTCTTTCAGTACAAACAGAACGCTAGGCGACGACATATTACCATATTTGCTCAGGATGCTCCTCGAAAAACGCATTTCTTCATCACTCAAATGCAATTGCTCGCTGATGGCATTTAATATCTTTTTGCCACCGGGATGAATACACCAATGCGTGAAATCTTTTACTTCAAGACCCGAATGTTGAGCAGCCTCTTCCACCAGTGTGGCAATGTCCTGTTCGATCAGGTCTGGGATAAAACTGCTCAGCGTAATAATAAATCCTTTATGGCTTAATTCCCATGCCATGTCTTTTTTTCCGCGGTAAGCAACTTTCGAGTAGAAATCGATGAGCTGTATATTTTTTTCAGATTGAATACAGTTTGAAATGAGTACTGCTGCGCTTCCATCGGCAAAGAGAATGGTACTCGAAGCACTGTCGGGTGTATATTCTTTCTGAAAATGAATAGAACAAAATTCTGTAGCAACGATGAGCACATTTGAACGCGGTGTGCTGTCGCAAATTAGCTTCGCAAGTTTCAAAGCGTGAACAGCACCGTAACAACCCATGAAGTTTACAGACGTTCTGAAAACTTCTGGCCGCATGTTCATCGCTTCAGCAATTTGAAGGTCAAGGCCCGGAGCACTCATGCCGGTACAGCTTACCGTTATCAGGTGTGTAATATCCTGCGGCGTAACGCGGTCTTCTATACAGTCGTTAATCGCCTGCAGCGATAAAGGCAATGCTTCCCGATTATAAATTTTCATGCGTTCGTCGAGGTTCGGCAAAGGCTCATCCTGCGAAGCAGAAATAAAATTCCAGCGCTCTTCGTTTGAATGCGTATAGTCAGCGAGGATCGTATAGCGGGTTTCGATCTCGCTGTGGCGGTACATGAAGGCCAGCTTGCGCCCTTCTTTCGCATCAAGCCCGTAAACTTTTTGCATCAACGGTATAACATCCCTTTGCTGAAAACTGTGCGGTGGTACCGCTGTTCCTATCGAAATAATTTCAATCAAGCTGGTTCAATATTAAAAGTGTTATGAAAGCTAAGTTAGTTAAGGTGGACGCAAGTTTATTCATACGCATCGTATGCCTGAAATCCGCATTCTCTTCGTTTTTATTCACCTGTAAAAACCATACCACAAAATAAATCAGCACGGGTACAAAAAATAGCTGCACGATCCAGAAGTAAAGAACTTTGTTAACCGAATTGTAATAAAAAAATAAAAGAGAGAACGCCAATAAATACACAACAGTGCAAAAGATGAACGTTCCCTTTTTTCCCAGCATCATACTGATCGTTCTCACGTGGTCAGCTGCATCATCCTTGTGCTGATAAATTTGAGTGATAGGGTAGAAGCCGCCGATGAGTAAAGTTGCGCAAACGATACCAAGCCACGGAATCGCAGCGCTGGTATCCTTGTTCACTGCAATAAAAACGGTGAAGAAAATGAGTCCTCCTTGGTTAACTATCACGATCAAATATCCGGGGATTGCATACTGTTTTAGGCGGATATCCCGATAGCTGTACAGCCGCGAACAAACGATGTAAACAAAAATGAGGAACGCCGTCAAAGGAGAAATAATGAATGCGAGTAATATGCTCATGATATCCATTATAACCGTAAAAACAAATAGTTGGTTGGTTGGTTGCAAAGGTTTTTCCAATCCGCCGATGCTTCCCGTGTCCCGGTCCATGTAACTGTTGTACCCGTTACTGGAGGGGTATAAAAGGACGTGAATAATGATAAAAAGGAGAATCGCGTGGCTGATGTTTATCTCATTGACGAACGATAAAGCGAACCAAAACACCGGCATCAGAAAAAACGAAAAGGGGACACGCAGCAATTGTATTGTGGATCTTTTTATCAAACTTAATATATGAAAGGCAGTTAGCGGACACTACTGTAACACTGCAAGCGCTTTCTTTATCATCGGATCGTTCACATTCGCCAATTCATAAAACCCTTCTGTTCTCCAGATCTGCCTTGCCAACAAATTCTCCATTTGGCCGAGCACGAAATTTTTTGCAGTGGGCGATAGTCTGCTAAGGTCTATTGAATCTTTTTGTGCAGCGGCCTTCAATTGATTCCATTCTGCTTCTCCGGCATGAAACTGTTTGTATAGTTGTTCGGGTGATTTGTACTGCTCTAACTGCGCGCGGTGTTCAACAAAGTAGTTATATACAAAGTCCCTCAGTGTGTTCTTATAGTACAACTGCATCACTGCAGAGGGTTGTTGTGTGGTATCGTACGCAACGAAAACGTCAGGAGTGATCCCGCCGCCGCCGTATACAATTCTGCCCTTTGGTGTTTTAAAAGCCTGGCCCGATGGTTTCGCAGTGTCTCCAACAACGACTTCGCCATTATGAAACCTGTTTATAAGTTCTTCTTCGTATTGCTCTCTTCCTTTGTCGTAAGGCTTTTGAATATTTCTGCCGAGAGGAGTGTAATACCTGGCCACAGTGAGGCGAAGCGCCGAATTATCCGATAAATTGAACTGCTGCTGTACCAATCCTTTTCCAAATGTTCTTCGGCCAATGATAGTTGCACGGTCCCAGTCCTGCAACGCGCCTGCAAGAATCTCGCTCGCTGAAGCAGAAGTTTCATCAACCAACACGGCAAGTTTACCTGTTTCGAACATTCCCTCTTTTTCACAACGATAGTCGGAACGCGGAGAGTGTAGCCCTTGCGTATAAACAATAAGTTTGTCGCCATCGAGAAATTCATCTGCGATCTGAATTGCTTCCTGCATGATGCCGCCGCCATTATCCCGAAGATCGAGCACAAGCTGCTGCATATGCTCTTGCTTTAGCTTTTCCAGTGCCTGCATGAATTCACGGTACGTGGTCTCTGCAAACTTATTCAGTTTTATGTAGCCCGTGTTGGCGTTAAGCATGTAGGCGGCATCCAGCGAAAAAAGCGGAATAGTGCCGCGGGTGATATCTAACGTCTTCAACGAAGCATTTCGAAACACGGTGATCTTTACCTGTGAACCTTTTGGCCCGCGCAACTGCTTGCGCACATCGTCGGGATCAACATCTTTGCCTGTTAGATTTACGTCATTATTTACTTTCAGTATTTTATCGCCGATTTCAACGCCCGCTTTATAGGAAGGTCCATCGGGGATAACGTTCATCACGTTCACCGTGTCTTTTATGATCTGGAATTCTACACCGATGCCTTCGAAATTTCCCTGCAGATCTTCATTCATACTTTGCAGATCTTCTGCAGGTATATAAACGGAATGCGGATCCAAATGATCGAGTAACCCGTTGATAGCAGGCTGTTCAAGGCTGTCAACGTTTACTTTGTCAACGTATTTGTTTTCTACGAGACTGATCGCTTGCTGCAATGGCGTTCGGTCACTGTTTTGTAAAAACGAATCGCCACCCGATGTTTTTTCCCGCAACTGGTAGCCGATAAACATACCCGCAACCATGATGACAGAAAGTATTAACGGCAGCCACACCTGTACTTTTTTACGTACCATAATGAATGCTTCTTTGTATCTTGATGCAGTAAAACACGAATATCTAAAATAAACCTGTTACTCATCGATTGAGTTTTGTAAAACTAATATAATTGATTCATGCACTGTATACTGATTGCTGATAGCGGGTCGACTAAGTGTGAATGGTGTTTATTGGATGATGGAAGGAAGAAGACGATTATTACCAAAGGAATAAGCCCTTATTTTCTGAAAAAGGAAGACATTTCTTTACTACTTCAAAAAGAACTTTTACCCAAGCTCAAACAGGTTAAAATTGATAATATATTTTTTTACGGCACCGGCTTGAAAGACGATAATAACAAACGTCTTCTTCGTTCTGTGTTGAAACATTTATTTCCATTTGCCGATGTGGAAGTGCAAACTGATCTGCTCGCGGCCGCAAGAGCTTTATGTAAAAATGGAAAAGGAATAAGTTGTATCCTCGGTACCGGTTCGAACTCTTGTTATTATAACGGAAGAAGGATCATAAAGAACAGTCCCGGGCTCGGCTTTATCCTCGGCGACGAAGGCAGCGGCGCCTATCTTGGCAGGAAGGTAGTTCAACATTTTTTGTATAATACGTTTGATGAAGAACTGATGCTTGCCTTTAAAAAAAAATATAATACCAGCGATACAGAGATCCTTGAAGGTGTTTACAGGCAGCCACAACCGAATCGTTATCTCGCTTCATTTTCTTTATTCCTCGCTGAAAACCGGGGTCATTATATGATCGAAAACATCATCGAAGATGGCCTGAATGACTTTTTCTTCACGCATTTGTGCAAATACAATGAAAGCTGGCTATACCCGATCCATTTCACCGGGGGTGTGGCCTACGGCTTTAGAGATGTGATCAAAGAGCTCTGCCACAGTTATGAAATGGAACTGGGCGTCATCCTCAAACGGCCAATGGATGG
>DASQJI010000524.1:0-1961 GCA_035631175.1 Parafilimonas sp. | reverse complement strand
GTGCAGGTTGAAGGATTGATCTATGCCAGTAGTGGTTTCCATTGGAAGGGAGATGGAAAAGGGACAAAATGGTTTGTTCCCGGAAGAGAATATGCGCGTTTTGGACTAGACACTTGTCCGTGCGAATCATGGCGCTGGGCTAAAGATGAGCATTTTATTCATGAAGCGGTTGAAGCATATGCAAAAGTGTATCCGAACCTGAAGATGCATGATGCAAATTACCCTGCGCCTGATGAGCTGCGATCAAAGATCCGTTATGGGAATATTGAGTTCGATGGAGATATTTCTAAAGATTCACCAGGCTCAGATCTCATCAAGTCACTGATGCTAGATGATAAACCGGGACCGTTGTTTATTACAGCATGGGGAGGGCAGAGCACTATCGCGCGCGCACTTAAATCTATCCAGGAGCAATATGAATACACAACTGAGTGGGAACAGATCAAAAAGAAGATCGCGCGAAAAGTAATTCTTCTGCCATCGGGCGACCAGGATGATACTTATGCGAACTATATCAAACCCAATTGGCCGGATATCGATTACCGGCAATTCACCGGTGGCCCCAATTATGGCTATGGTGCGCAATTGCGTGCTAAACCGGAGGATTCAACTTACCTGACAGCAACATGGATGAAGGAAAACATATCGGATCGCGGACCGTTAGGCGCGTTATACCGTGTTTGGGGTGATGGAAAACAAATGGTGAAGGGTGATAAGATGGATTATTTCGGTTTATCCGGTTACACCGACGATCAACTAAGGAAAATGGGCTATGTGGTGTGGATGCCCGTGCAGACGAAAGGGTCGTGGCTCGGAGAGGGAGATGACTTCACGTTTATGAATATGCTCGGTAACGGCCTGCGCGCATATCAAGCCGCTTCGTACGGTGGTTGGGGCGGCCGCGCGTTGAGTGATCGCGACGAGCAAAATTTTTCGTTCCAGATGAGCGATACATCTCAACAGGCGATGGCATCAGCTCTCAGTTCAATGAACACGCAGTCAAACAAAGCAGCAAATATATACCCCGATTTTTTTCCGGCGGCGCAACAGGATTTCGCAGCCCGGCTTAAATGGTCAGTAACACCGAAATACACAGATGCGAATCATCAGCCTGTCATAAAAATTGAGGGGCCTCTCGCCGTTTTAGCATCGCCCGCAGAAACGATAAGATTGAATGGAAATGTCTCTGATCCTGATGGAAATTCAGTTTCAATTAAATGGTGGCAATTTCATGTAGGGACTTATCAGGGTTCTGTGGATATTTCAAACGCGAACTCAGCGCAAGCTAAAGTAACCATCCCGAAAGACGCGGTGGGCGGACAAACGATTCATGTGATGATTGAAGCAACTGACAATGGCACACCGGCTCTTACAAGTTATCAGCGAATAATTATTACTGTAAGGAGTAAATGAATGTTGTGAATTGTGAATTGTCAATGGTGAATGGCTGTTTCAATTTCGAAATTGTTGCTTCAATCGGATATTGAAATGAACAGGATTTCCTTCTATCTTTCGCGAGCAACGAAAATATTCGGTGATCAGGTGATGACGCTGTGTCCTAGAATCATTCCGTTCCCAATAACCCAATCAACTAATAAACCAATCAACTAACTTCAAACCTCAAACATCAAACCTCAAACTTCAAACACTCACCGCATAATCCACCGGTAAAAATCATCAAACTCATCCCGCCAGTACTTTTCTTTATGTTCTCCCACCGGGGATGTAACAAATTCGGTAGTGCAACATTTTTTTTCTTTGATGATGTCCAGCATTTTTTGCATATCGGGTACCATCTGGCTACTCTCCTTCTCTCCTGCATAAAAATAGATGCGCAGATCTTTTTTCCATTTTGTGTTTTGAACATCCGTAAACAGCTGCGGAACAACCCAAAAAGCGGGTGAAAATATACCGGCTCCGCCAAATACATTCGGATATTGAACAAGCGCATACAGCGAGAT
>DASQJI010000523.1:0-9332 GCA_035631175.1 Parafilimonas sp. | reverse complement strand
CCATTTTTTGTGCATCATTATACAAACGAGTCGCTTCAACGCCGAAAATTTTATCACTAAGTACTTCAGGAAAATGTCCTGGCATTTCCCAACCGATAAAGAATGGACCCCAATCAATATATTTTGAAACAATTCCCAAATCAAAATCTTTGAACACTTTTACGTCATCAATAGCGGGCTTTGTGGGGTAATAATTTTTCCAGTCAAAGCGTTCCTTAATCACTACTGCCTCTTCGTAAGGAATGAGAACTTTGTGTTTTTGCTTATTTAAAAATTGGTTTTTAAGATCGCTGTATTCATTTTGTGTTAGCTGTAAAAACTGGTCTTTTTGTTCTTTGCTCAATAAATTACTTACAACGGTCACGCTTCTTGATGCATCCAATACATGAACTACACCATTTCCATACTCGGGAGCAATTTTTACTGCTGTATGCGTTCGAGAAGTAGTAGCTCCACCTATCAATAAGGGCTGCTTCATATTTCTTCTCTTCATCTCCCTGGCAATGTGAACCATTTCGTCGAGAGAAGGCGTAATCAATCCGCTTAAGCCTATAACATCCACATTCTCTTTTTCTGCTGTATCCAAAATTTTATCTGCCGGCA
This sequence comes from Parafilimonas sp., assembly GCA_035631175.1. Taxonomy (GTDB): domain Bacteria; phylum Bacteroidota; class Bacteroidia; order Chitinophagales; family Chitinophagaceae; genus Parafilimonas. The sequence goes on along the minus strand of DASQJI010000523.1, from coordinate 8,729 downwards.
CCATCACCCCAAGATCAATTACATCATACCCGTTGCAACCTAACACAACTCCAACGATATTTTTTCCAATGTCGTGCACATCACCCTTTACGGTTGCCAGCAAAATTTTCGCCGCCCCCTTCTGTTCCTCGAAATTCAAATTGTTCTTGGTTAACAGGAGTTTTTCTGCATCAATAAACGGCGTTAGATAAGCCACGCTTTTTTTCATGACCCGCGCACTTTTCACAACCTGCGGCAGAAACATTTTTCCGCTGCCAAACAGGTCGCCGACGACATTCATGCCGTCCATCAACGGCCCTTCAATCACGTCCAAAGGCCTGGGATACTTTTGACGTGCTTCTTCTGTATCAGTTTCGATAAAATCCGTGATGCCGTTTATAAGCGCATGTTTTAATCTTTCTTCTACGGCTGCATTTCGCCATGCGTCATCCTTTTTATCTTCCTTGTCTTTTTTCCTAACTGTTTCAGCAAACCCAATAAGCTTTTCAGTGGCTTCGTTGTTGGCATTGTTGCGATTGAGAATTACATCTTCGCAAACTTTTCTTAGCTCAGGTTCGATCTCATCATACACGATCAACTGGCCGGCGTTCACAATACCCATATCCATGCCCGCCTTAATGGCGTGGAATAAGAAAATACTGTGCATTGCTTCCCTCACGTGGTCGTTGCCGCGAAACGAAAATGAAAGATTACTAACGCCACCACTCACTTTAACCAAAGGCATTTTCCGCTTGATGACGCGTGTGGCTTCAATAAAGTCGACAGCGTAATTATTGTGTTCCTCCAAACCTGTAGCGACCGCGAAGACGTTGGGATCAAAGATTATGTCTTGCGGGTCAAATCCCACCTCCTGCGTAAGAATTTTATATGCACGCCCCGTGATGTCGATACGTTTTTGCAAAGTATCCGCCTGGCCGTTTTCATCAAAAGCCATTACAACAACCGATGCACCAAACATCCTGCAGATCTCTGCCTGTTGAATAAACTTTTGCTCGCCCTCTTTTAAGGAGATTGAATTCACAATACATTTCCCCTGTACGCATTTCAACCCGGCCTCAATGATCTCAAACTTCGACGAATCGATCATGATCGGGATGCGCGCAATATCCGGTTCGCTTTGCAACAAATTTAGAAATGTGGTCATTGCCGACACGCCATCGAGTAACGCATCGTCCATGTTCACATCCAATACCTGTGCGCCGTTTTCAACCTGGTGGCGCGCCACGCTGAGCGCTTCTTCATATTTGTTGTCACGGATCAGCCGCGCGAATTTTTTTGAACCGGTAACATTCGTGCGTTCTCCTATATTGATGAAGTTTGATTCAGGGCGTACAGTCAATGGTTCAAGCCCCGCGAGGCGCAAATAGGGCCTGTGGGCCGGTTCCTCGACGACAGTAGAAAGAGGTTCAATATTTATTATGTTACCAGTTATCGTCATCTTATAATTCGCTTATTTGTTCGGTCACAATCGAGACAGCCTCCGTGATTGATCAAATCAGTGTTTCGGCCTGTTTAATAAGTTTTCTTGGCTTAATACCGTTTACGCGTTGAGCGATCGCGCGAATATGCGCTGGCGTAGTTCCGCAACACCCGCCCACAATGTTCACAAAACCTTCTTTTGCCCAATCCTCGATGAAACCTGCCGTTTCTTCGGGTTGTTCATCGTATTCGCCCATTGTGTTGGGAAGACCTGCATTAGGATACGCAGATACATAACATGAAGCGAGATGTGAAAGCTCTTCGATATGCGGCCGCATTTGTTGTGCGCCTAACGCGCAATTCAATCCTATGCTCAAGGGCTTCGCATGCATCACCGATACATAAAATGCCTCGAGTGTTTGACCACTTAGTGTTCTTCCGCTCGCATCTGTGATCGTCCCACTTATCATTATTGGTAGCGGCGCCTGCTGTGTATCGCGGAAATATTTTTTTATTGCAAAGATCGCCGCCTTTGCATTCAGCGTGTCGAATATCGTTTCAACCAGTAGCAGATCCACGCCGCCGTCTACCAGGCCTTTCACCTGTTCATAATAGGCATCTACTGCCTCATCGAAAGTTAAGGCGCGAAAACCAGGATTGTTTACGTCCGGGGAAAGTGATAATGTTTTATTCATGGGCCCCATGGCGCCGGCTATGAAGGGTTGTGAGTTTGATGTTTGATGTTTGATGTTTGATGTTTGAAGTCTGAATTCTTCAACGGCTTGTCTTGCGATTTTTCCGGCAGCCAGGTTGATTTCATAAGAAAGTTGCTGCATATTGTAATCTGCAAGCGAGACCGCTTGCGCATTGAACGTGTTCGTTTCAATAATGTCAGCACCCGCCTCCAGATATTGTTTGTGTATTTCTTTAATAATAGCTGGTTGCGTCAAACACAATAAGTCATTATTGCCTTTTAGATCCGAAGGCCAGTCTTTAAACCGTTCCCCACGATAATCAGCTTCCGCCAGTTTATACTGCTGGATCATAGTACCCATGGCGCCATCGATGATCAAAATGCGCTGATCTAAAAGTTCACGGATGTTCATAGAATTCATTTTTTAGTCTGAACGAATATCAGGGCACATGCAACTGTTCTGCTGCTACACAAAAACTGCCTGATCTAAACGTGGAAACTTATGAAGTGAAGTTTTGACGTTTATTAGTTCAGTTTAACTGTACCAGGCCGAACAATAAACAAATCTGCCTGTGGCGCAAAAATAAAATAAGAAAGCCGCAAAACCAAATGGCTGCGGCTAACAAAAACGGGCTAGGCTGTTTATCATAGATATTCTGCGGTCATAACGCAGAAAATTGAAGTACTTCGTTGCTCGACGGGTCATCGTCCCTCAAATCAATTTCTGAGTCTGTGATGCTTACGATAAGCCAACTTTTGCTGATCTCTTTCAAAGCATCGCTGCTAAAATTAATGGTGAGTTTAGCTCCTTCGCCTTCATGAGATGGCTTTTCGCTGTAGCTGCCTTCTTCTCTAAAACTTCCTTTTGTGGCAATGATCTTTCCGTCGTTTGTAAATTGAAAGCTGTAACCGGCAAAGTCCGTAGCGTGGTCATCCACGGACGAATTGTCGGTGAATTTCGTTATTGAGAAATTTCCGGTAACGGTGGTGCTATTGATGCTATTGCCATTGTCATTATTTGATGGCGTGTTTACCTGCCTGGTACAGGATACTGCGAAAAGTGCGAGTGCGGCAATACTGAGTAATTTTTTCATGTGTTTCTTTTTTCTGCTGTAAAATTGCGGCGGCAAGCATCGTTAAAAGAATGAACATATTCGAAACGGTAAAAATATCTGCTGAGCCGGCTTAATTCGTTATTCACCTGAAAGCCACGCCTTAAATGCCGCCGACCGTTCTGTGCTTACGATCGTGTCAAGCTTACTGGGAGGATTTAATTTTATCAGCACGCGGGATTTCGAATAGGTGAACATTTCCGCAATAGATGCATAGCTGATAATGAATTGGCGGTTTATCCTGAAGAAACTTTTGGGATCGAGTAGTTCCTCCAATTGATCGAGGGTGTTGTCAGCAAGGTAGCGCTTACCATCTTTTGCAACGATGAAGTTCGCTTTGTGTTCGGTATAGAAATAGGCTACGTCAGGCACTTCAATGATCTTCATGTGTTCGCCGATGCGCAAAACAAAGCGTTGTTTATATTGAGGCGTTTTCTGCAGGGCCTCCACCAATTGTTGCAGGTTATCGTCGTATTGTCTTTTTCCGGTTTGATAAAGCGTTTTAAATTTTTCTAATGCGGTCTTTAACTCTTCCTTCTTGATCGGCTTGAGCAGGTAGTCTACACTGTTCAACTTAAAGGCGTTGAGTGCGTGTGCGTCAAAAGCAGTGGTGAAGATGACCGGGCTTTTTACCGCAATTTTTTTAAAGATGTCGAAACTGGTTCCGTCATTCAATTGAATGTCCGCAAAAATCAGGTCCGGCGCACCGTGCGCGGTGAACCACTGTATCCCCTCGCTGACGCTTGGGATCACCGCAAGAAAATCGGCATCAGGCACCGCTTCAGCGATCAATTTCTGCAGCCTTTTTGCAGCTGCATCCTCATCTTCAAGTATCAGGATCTTTGTCATAATTATTTTTTTACCAAAGGAATTTTCACAGTGAAATACTGGTCATTGCTTTCGATCTGCACTTTGCTGATGTGCAACAGCGCGTATCTTCTTTGAATATTTTGCAACCCAAGGCCGCTGCTTTTTTCGGGCTGGAGTTTCTTGTTGATGTTATTTGTAACAGCTAAACAGCCATCGCTGGTCTCTTTGATGCGAATACACAATGGAGTGGTCGGTGAAACAATATTATGTTTGATAGCGTTTTCAGTGAGCATTTGCAAAACAAGCGGTGGTATGTATGACGAATTGATCGTTTCCTCAGTTACGCAAACTTCAATTGCCAGCCCCGATGCAAATCTTTTTTGCTGTAAAAATTTATAATCAAGCAGGATATTCAATTCATCTTCCAACGGAATTAGATCTTTGTCCCGGTGTGTGATGATCTTGCGATAAAAATCAGAAAGCTTTTCCACGTAAGTGACCGCTATGTCGGGGTTGTTTTCAATCTCTGATATCAGGATATTGAAACTATTGAAAAGAAAATGCGGATTTACCTGGTTGCGCAAAGTTTCCAACTGCGATTGTATCTTTTCATTTTGCAATGTATTCAGCCTGTTAATACTCTTCTCGCGCGTTTTTATGAAGCCATACAAAAGAGCGGCAAGCAATGCGGAGCTAATGATGATAAACCACGCTTGCAACCAGAACGGTTTGCTGATAACAAACGAAAATGATGTCTCCGACGCGTTGGTAAAATTCTTATTCAGCGAAGCCTTTACGCGAAAAGTATATTTGCCCGGCGGCAGATCCGGAAATACTTTAACGCGGTCTTTGGTGCTGGTCCATTGCTTGTCATAATTCTCCAGCTTATACTGATACGAAATTCTTTCAGGCTGCGAATAATAAATGCCGGTAAAGTAAAAGCTCAGGTTATTTTGATTGTGCTTAAACACATGGCCGTTCTCTGCATCAACATCGTTGAGAAAAAGATTTATCTTATCGATGATCACTGCAGGTTGTTGAGTTTCTTCGGCAGGCAGATTATAGCTATAGATTATTCCGTTTGAAACAAAATAAATATTTCCTGCATTGTCATTGGTGCATGCGTTCAGATCGGTGTTGATATCGATCTCGCCCTGCGCCTTGTTGAGATAACTGATCCTGCCGGTCAACGGGTTAATGATATCGATACTGTTCTTGTGTATCACTGCCAGGTTTTGGCCTGCGTTCAGGAAACCAGAAATGCCCGCATCGCTCAAACCCTGTTCAACTGTATAGTTGATAAATTTCTTACCGTCGTATTTTACGATGCCCTTGTCGTAAGTAGCATACCATATATTTCCTGCGTGATCTTCAAGAATATTATAAACGACATTGCCCAGGTAATTGCGCTGGTTTTCGAGATGTATGAATTTCCCCTGGTCGAGCACTGAAACGCCATCTCCGTCGGTAGCGAACCAAACGCGGTTTTTACTGTCGGGGAAAATGTGATAAACGTACTTGTTTCCGATGCCTGCCGTGTCAGTGTAATTCACATAACTGATATGATCGTCTGAAATCGTCGCCTGCACAACACCTTCGAGGGCCGTGATCCATACTATATTTCCTTTTCCGCTTATTGAAATGATGTTGCTGTTCCGGAGAAACGGATCCTGCAACACGCTTTGAGTCTTTTTCGCATGATTAAAAACAGTGATCCCTTTCCCCAGAGATCCTACCCAAAGATTATCCCCGGGCGCTTCGTAGAGCGACGTGATCGTGGTGTTGGAAAAGCCTGCAAGCTTAAATTTTTCACTCTGCCACTGACCATTTTTCTTGAACAATCGCATGAGTTCACCGGCGATGTTAAACCATAGCGCAGAATCGCTTGTGTAGTGAAGGCTGTGCACTTGCTCGGCCTCCTGTTTAGACAGACGATACAGTTGCTCCATTCCTGCTTTGCCGGTACGTAACAACTGGTTACCGCCAGCCGCCCATATGTTTCCTTCGCGGTCCCTCAAAAGACAGTTCAGCTTTGGGATGGTGCGGTCCACATAAGCATTGTTATAAACGATGCCATTTCTATCATAGCCATACACCACCAGGGCTGAGTCCTCTGTTGCAACAAATACCCGGGAGTTTGCCACGACAATATCGTTTACCTGGCCGTAGTTCCAATTATGTTGAGCTGGTGCGGTTTCCAGATCATAGGTGTACGCCTTAATTCCGGCATCCTGCATGCCAAGCCACAAATATTTGTTTTCTGCGGCGTACAGGGTTCTTACGATATTATCCGGCAATCCGTTTTTGGAAGTGAATGCGGTTATGTTTTTCTTGTTGCCTCGTACTGAGCAAATATTTATTCCGCGGTCAGTTGCAGCAATAACGCCATGTCCCGGAATGAAAATTATTTTGTACACATAGTTATCACTCAGGCCATCATCTTCGTTCATGTTATAAACCCTGTTGTCCTTAAAATAATAGATGCCTTCCCCCGCAGTTGCGATCCATACAGCGCCGGCGTCATCCTGTGTTATCGACCTGATGGGCACCTTAGGCAGACCCTCTTCGAATTTGATCGGCGTAATTTCACCGCGGCTCAGTAAACCAATACTACCGTTGCCATATCCGATCCACAATTTGTTGTCGCTCGTTTGAAATATTGCGGTGACTTCTGTTGATGTAAGGGCTTCCTGCGGGTAAGGAGTAAAGTCAAAACCATCAAAACGATAAAGACCTTTAGTGGTGCCACATAATATCAGCCCCTGTTTATCCTGGTATAATGTAAGGATCTTGGGTTTGTTGACGTCGTCATTTTCGAGCAGATAAAGTTTCCCGCCACTGTTTTGGGCGATCGATATCTTCTGTACGGAAATTAACAACAAGGCGATATACAATAAGCATCTGTTCATTTTATCGCGGCTCAAGTATCGCCGTTATCTCCACTTTGATTTCATTTGCTAATTTTTGATAGACCACCATCGGTATAGGTATATTATGATCGCTTAGTAAAACCGTAAAGCTGCTTTGTACAGTGATGATCTTGTTTTTTACGGTCACTGTGCATTTAATGATCCTTTCTTGCGTAACATTATGTATCGTCAAATTGCCTTTTGCCCGCACTTCGTATGTACCGTCCACCGTCAGATCTGCGTCTTCGATAATTTTTCCCTTAAACGATGCGTCCGGATATTTATCAGATTCAAGATAGTTTTCGTTAAAATGCTCCTTTTGCAGCGGGCTGTTGAAGCCCTGGAAAGAACGAATTGTAACCTTAAAAGCAAAGTTGTTCTTACTGATGTCAAGAAAACCCAATAAGTCGTTCGAAGAAGCCCTTATGATCTCCAGCGGCGCATCACTGCGGAAATCAATCCTGCCACTCGTAGTATGGTAAATAGTTACTGGTTGTGATTTCAACCCTAATACCATCAGAACCGCAGCAGCGAATACAATATTTTTATAAATAGCCAACCTTGTCTGATAAAGCATGCGCCAAGTTAGTCATTAGCAAAAAAGGTATTACATTTTTAACGGTTTCGGTTTCACGATCGTGAATACACGCGAAATATTAAACCCGAAATGAATGTCACCTTTAGTCCATTGACCCCTTGTTTCATTAATAAATGATCTCTCCACCATTCCATACGAGTTGGTTAACTGCAGTTGAAAAACATGCCCGCCGGTTTCAATTTCATAGCCAATTGCAAAAGAGTTATAAGTATTTGGCAGGCTATGTTCAGGTAGCCGACAATAATACTCCACATTGATATTTGAGCGCGGAGTTAACCTGAACCTGGCGCCGATACCAACAGAGTACAGGTCGTTATGCAATGTGGAATCATCCACGATATTATAATGCACCATCGTAGGCACGAGCTGCAGAGAAAAAAAATCGCTAAACTTACGGGCTATAAGGGCCTGAAAGGCGAAATGGAATCTGTCCTGCCAATGCGGTTCGATCTGTGCTGTTGTAGTATCTTTCGTGAAAGGGTCTGTCTGGTGTATGACCGAAATTGTTATAGGTTCACTTATTGCATCAACCATAACCGATGAAAAAGCAGTGACGGTAACCGGCATTACTTTGTCACCGGTTGATTGCCTTAATAGTTTGTATTTTAGAAACCCGTCGTATTCCTTCTCAGAAAACGCGCCACCTGAGTAGGTTCCGATCTTGCCTGAAGTGCTTCTGCCAAAACCTATCGTAAACCTGTCGGTAACTCCATAATCGGCTCCAACTCGCATTGCTGCCTCGTCTAAGCCAAATAGGTTATAGCCTGTCGAACTAATTGGTCCAAACCGGTGAGTCACTTTAAAATCGAGCACGCCTCGCTGTGTAGTTTCGACCGTGTGGCCGTTAATAAGCCGGCTCGTTTTGAAAGTTGCTTCGGTATAGTGCGTACCGCCTGAATCGGAGATAGCCATGCTATTTTCATATGTGCTGGCTTGCGCAGGAATTTCTGTTGGAGATTTAAGATTTGCCGTACTACCCTTTGGCCTGCTAAGCGTAAATACTCTTGATATGTTGAATCCAAGATGAAGTCTTGCAAACTTCACCCGGTCAAAAGTTTTTGTAATGTATTGCTGTTCGGTCATGCCGGTAGCATTGCCGATAGTAAGCTGGAAAACATGCCCACCGGTTTCTATTTCATAGCCGATAGAAAACGGGTCGTGTGTGCCCGTCAACTGCGAGTTCGGCA
>DASQJI010000522.1:0-2336 GCA_035631175.1 Parafilimonas sp. | reverse complement strand
TTTCAGCCACCCGTTTCCAAAATTAATTATTTGAATCTCACCAAACTTTTATTCTTTCACTTTCTGGTTTATACATCTTATCGCCCGGCTGAACATTAAAGGCTGCATACCATGCATCCATGTTTTGCACCGGACCGTTGCATCGGTACATGCCCGGAGAATGCGGATCGGTTAGAACTAACTGCGCCTGGAAATCTGGAAGTATGTTGCTTCTCCAAATCTGCGCCCAGCTTAAAAAGAAACGTTGGTCGGGCGTAAACCCGTCGATCTTTTTATTGCTTTTTCCTTCGTCAGTTTTTTTGAATGCTTCGTAAGCCACGTTGATACCGCCAAGGTCAGCAAGGTTTTCACCCAACGTAAGGTTACCGTTTACATGCAATGTGTCATTCACGACAAAACCATTATACTGCGTAACCACAAGGTTCGCACGCTCGGTAAATTTTTTCGCATCTTCTTCAGTCCACCAGTCCTTCAAATTTCCGTCAGCCGCATATTGCCGGCCCTGGTCATCGAAGCCATGTGTAAGCTCGTGGCCAATGCCCGCAGCGATGCCTCCATAAATGATGGCATCATCCGCATTCGCATCGAAAAATGGAAATTGTAAAATGCCTGCGGGAAAAACAACCTCATTGTTCCCGGGATTATAATAGGCATTGATCGTGGGCGGCGTCATGTCCCACTTTGTTTTGTCGACGGGTTTACCCATGTGGCTCACCATATCGTTATAATCCCACTCGTCAACGCTTTTTAAACTGCCAAGCAGATCATTGCGGTTGATCACAACGCCCGGATATGTTTCCCACTTATCAGGATAGGCGATCTTGTTTACGATTGCATTAAGCTTGATCATCGCCTGCTGTTTCGTGGAATCGCTCATCCAGTCGAGACGCTGGATGCGTTCGCCTAACGTTTGCTGAACATTTTTAACTAACGTAAGCATTCTTTGTTTAGCCGATTCGTCGAAATATTTCTGAACATAGAGCTGGCCAAGTAGTTCGCCGAGATTATTATCAACCATTGCGCTCATCCGCTGCCAGCGTGGAGTGATCTGCTTCTGGCCGGTTAAGACCTGGTTGAACTGAAACTGCCTGTTTACAAAATCACTGCTTAAATACGCCGTAGTATTTTTTATAATCGCCCATTGCAGGTAAGCTTTCCATGTATCCAGCGGAACAGCGCTCAACAAAGAATTTGCTGTTTTGAAAAATGTGGGATTGTTGCAAAGGATGCTGTCTGCGGTTGGGACCTTCATCGTGGCAAGCATGGCCGCCCAGTCTAACCCGGAAGTTGTTTTGCTAAGATCACCAAGCGAAAATTTGTTATAAGTTTTGATCGGGTCTCTCAATTCAACACGGCTCAATTGCGCTTTGGCTAAAGCTGTTTCAAGTGCCAGGATATTTTGCGCTTTCCTCTGCGCAGTTGCATCATCATCGCCCACCAGCTTGAACATATCTGTTACATATTTCGAATATTCTGTGCGGATCGTTTGGCTGCGCGTATCATTCTTTAAATAATAATCCCGGTCAGGCAAAGTAGTTCCACCCTGGCGCAAAGCTGGTATATATTGATTGACGTTTTTGTCGTCTTGTTCAACAGAAAATCCAAACAACACGCCGCCAATGCCATGCATTCTAAGCGTGAGTATCTCATGCAAAACCTCATCGCTGGTTGACAAAGAATTGAGCCTGGTCAATTCACTTTTAATAGGCGTGTAGCCTAACTTTTCGATAGCTCCACTGTCCATTCCCGCGGCATAGAGATCGCCTACCCGCTGATACAATGAGCTTTTCGAAGGATTCGCCGCCGCTTCTTCACACAAGATTTTCGAACGGTCCAGGCTTGTTTGGCGCAACACGTCAAAGCTGCCCCATCTCGTTTTTGATGCAGGCACCGGATTCTTTTTCAGCCATCCGCCATTGGCATAGAGATAAAAATTGTCTCCGGGTTTTACCGACGGGTCCATATTCGCCTGGTCAATGAATTTGAAATTTTTATCCTGTTGACCAAAAGAAGCACTCGTAAAACACAAGGAAATAAAGAGCAGCGCATAAGAAAGCAATCGATTCATTTCTAAAAATTTTCGCGCAAAAGTAATCGATACGACCGTACGGCTAAAGCGATTCAAAAAATTTTAAGACAATTGATTTAACGGTTAAGTCCGGGGTGTTGGCCGATAATCACATCAAATGAAGACCTGTTCAATTAATTTTAATGATTGTTTCACCAAAATCAACATCTATGGGACTGAGAAAATATATTACCGAGTTTATCGGCACGTTCTTCCTTGTATTTACGATTGGCATGGTAGTTATCAGCGGCAAGGGTGACTTTGCGCC
>DASQJI010000521.1:0-5012 GCA_035631175.1 Parafilimonas sp. | reverse complement strand
ATGAGTATGGCCTAGCTCTCCGCTTTTATCTACACTTCAAAACTGTAAACCATGAAATGCCAAATGTACAGGTTGATACCTGCAAGTTTCCTGCTGTGTTTAAGTTTCGCTTCATGTATGAAAAAGGACTCCGTCCCTTCCTCATCTCAAACAACAACGCAATCGCTGCTTATGCGGGCGACCAACGACATCTTCAATGCCGGGAACCAGCAGAGCCAGGAACTTGCGGACGTAATTGGGAGCAACGGCATGGTATCCGGCGATTCCTCCGATTGCAGAGTTGTGAGCTATGCTCCGTCGCGTGATATTTATCCGTACGTCAAAACTGTGGATTTTGGAAGCGGATGTGCGTCGGCAGATGGTGTAACGCGGCGTGGAAAAAAAATAATCAGCGTATACGCCGACTGGAGAACGGCCCCCGCAGGTACGCTGATAAGTGAGGCCACCTTCAGCGATTTTTACATTGACAGCATACGCGTAGAAGGAAACGTAAAAACGTATGTTGATACAGCCGCGGTACCGGGACCGGTCGCCTTCAAAGTTGTAAGCACTAAAACGCTTACGTCACCAAACGGAGATGTAACAACTTTCACGGCAACTAATTATTGGCTTCAAACACAAGGCAGCGACACTCCAACCGGGACAGATGATGTTTTTCAAATTACAGGCAGCGCAACCGGCAACGAAGTGCTGGACGGTGTGACATCTGTTATTTGGTCGTATAACACAGACCCGGCGCACCCGATAATTAAAGACGGTGATTGTGAATTCCGCACGCAAGGAGCATTGCAAATACATGTACAGATCCAAACCGGCGGCATGTCAAATTTCACCGAATATCTCGATTATGGGAATGGGGCATGTGATAACGTGGCTACATTAAGCATAAACGGGGGCGAGCCGCAAGAAGTTTCTCTTCCGCTAATTTTCTGGCCGTTGAGTTTATAACCTGTGAAAAGTATTTTCTGAAAAACACCAGCCGCCAGCGATTCAAGAAACCTGAATCAATCTCCATTAGAAAAACGGGCACCTTTTTATCGGGGTGCCTTTTTTGGTGACGTTTCCATTCACTAACGCGAGGGTGACGCCCGCAGTTTGTGTTGCAGGTTGGCTCAAATTGTCATGATTGAGCGTTACGTATGCCGTCTAATATGGTCGTCCCGCTGGGACTTAATGCACATCCTCCAATTCATTTTTCTACCGTATGGTCGTCCCTTTGGGACTGAAAACAGTTTTGCTCCGCGTATTCTTATTCAGAAATTGAATTTTTCGCTTCACTGCAAATCAACTACAAGGTCTGCCGCTGGGAATTAATGCACATCTTCCAACTCATTTTTTACCATATGGCCTTCGGGACTGAAACGGTTTTGCGCGTATTCTTATTCGGATATTGAATTTTCTTAACAGCAAAGCAACTACAAGGTCTGCGGCTGGGAATTAATGCACATCTTCCAACTCATTTTTCTAACATATGGTCGGCCCGTCGGGAAAACAGTTTTGCCCGTATTCTTATTCGGAAATTGTATTTTCGTTGACACCAAGCAACTACAAGTTCTGCCGCTCTGAATTAATGCACATTCTTTTACATTTAGCTACAATATGTCGTCCTCCGAGACTCAAAACACTTTCCTCTGCGTATTCTTATTCGGAAATTTAATTTTCGTTGACAGCAAGCAACTACAAGGTCTGCGGCTGGGAAATTCATCCACCTGCTTCTATTCGTTTACATACCATAAGGGCGTCCATTCGGCCACTTAAACTTTATGCATTCTGATGCGTAAAATTGATGCAACTACCAGGTCGTCCCGCTGGGACTTATGCAGATGTTTTTATTCGTTTACCTGCCATATGGGCGCTCCTCGGAACTCGAAAATCCTTAGGTAAAAACGAAAACATTAGCTGAATCCTAAGTCCCGCAGGGACGATCTTTTGGTAGAAAAGAAAACGTAATTTTAAATTTAAGTCCCGTAGGGACGACCATATTCATTGTCGGCCGTAATCATTCACAACCATAAACCATTAAAACCAACCACTAATGCACACCTATTCCCAAATCAACATTCATAGCATTTTTGCGGTGAAATACAGAGAGAATGTGATCACAACACATTTTCGTGATAACCTGCATAAATATATGTCAGGTATTTTGCGCAACGACGGATCATATCCACTGGCAGTTGGCGGCTGGGAAGACCATGTGCATGTGTTCTTTGAAATGCAACCAACAATGTCCGTTTCCAAACAGATGCAGATGTTAAAGGCAAGTTCATCCAAATGGATAAATGATAACAAGTTTGTAAAAGGCAGGTTTCTGTGGCAGGAAGGTTATGCAGCCGTTTCTGTGGCACGTTCGGACCGCGATCGCGTGATTAAATACATCATGAACCAGGAGGAGCATCATGGTAGCAAAAGATTTCGGGAAGAATATTTTGAATTGCTGAATGAATTTCAAATTGAATTTGACCCACAATACATTTTTGAATTTTATGAATGATAGCGACGAAAATTACAGGCAGGCTTCGTAAAGATTTTTACGTTTGAAATGCACCATTAGCTCTCATTAGGTCGTCCCGCTGGGACTTAATTCACATCTTCTTATTCATTTTTCTACCATATGATCGTCCCTCCGGGACTGAAAACAGTTTTGCTCCGCGTATTCTCACTCGGAAATTGAATTTTTCATTTTGATAGAAAGCAACTACAAGGTCTGCAGCTCGGAATTAATGCACATCCTCCAATTCATTTTTCTACCATATGGTCGGCCTTAGGGACTCGAAATTTTTTGCTTAAAAACGAAAACATTACTGAATTCTAACCCCCACAGGGACGATCTTTTGGTAGAAAAGAACCCGGTATTAAATTTAACTCGCAGGGGGCGACGATAATCGTTGAAGACCGTAATAATTGTCGGCGGTAATTGCCAACCAGAAACCGTTGAAACGAACCTGTATTCCACACAATCTAAAATCAATATCCAAAGCATTTTTGTCGATTGGCCTGGAAGGCAGCTGATGTGAGAAAATATTTGCATTAAAAAAATCTTTAGCTTAACTGCGAAGTTTGTTTTATACATTTTTAATCCACTGAAACGATGGAACAAAGCTCGGTACGGGTATTTTCAAATAACTGGAATATCTACGAAAAGATCAGGCACGCGAACTATATGCATCATGCAGAGTTCGCCACGCAAACCGCGGATGCGTTAAAAAGCTTTAATGGCAAACACCTGCACATACTTGATATCGGCTGTGGTGATGCAAAAGCGTTATTGCCGGTACTCGAACAAGTGACAGTTGCATCTTACACCGGATACGATCTGTCACCGAATACGCTGCAGTTGGCGGAAGGCCATTTAACCGGGCGAAATTTCGGGTACTCACTTCAACAGGGCGACATGATGCAGTTGTTGCAATCCGACGAAAAAAAATATGACCTCATATACAGCGCTTTCGCAATTCATCACCTGCACGATAAAGAAAAAAGAAAACTGCTCCAGCTTTGTTTTGCGCATTTAACGCCCGGCGGAAAAATGGTCTATATGGATATTTTCCGCGCGCAGCAAATGAGCCGGGAACAGTATATCGAAAGATATCTTTCGATGATCAGGAACGACTGGCAGGTACTTTCCGAAAACGAAAAGCAGCTTCTTTGCGAGCACATAAGCGAATACGATTTCCCTGCCGATACAGAGATCAGCATTGAATGGATGCAGTTCTTAGGTTTCACACTTGAACAGCGGTATCAGCCTGATGCTTATCACGCGATGCTCGTTTTGAGTGGAGAGTAAGTGGCAATGGAGCACACAGGGAGTAACAACATCCGTTTACCTCAGGTTTTCTGTAAGAAAACTAAACAGGGCTTTCCTTATGTACTCCGCATCGAACATCTCTCCATAGTGCGGCGCATTCGGGACTATAATAAGCTGATTTTTCACGCCTGCGATCGTTAACCATGAACTCAGAATTTTCGATTGCGTGTTCGGTACGGATTCATCTTTTTCGCCTTGCACAATTAAGAATGGCGGATCTCCCTTATCAACATACGTCACCGGGCTTGCGCGTTTAGCAATATCTGGTCGATCTACTGCCATTGCTCCCAGCAAAATAGAGACGGGGTTGCGCATATTATTGACTGAAGTGTCGGGATTGTTCGCAAGCATTACTAAATCGGACGGACCGTAAAAATCAAGCACGCATTTTATTTTGAAATGAGGTTTATTTCCATTGGGATAAAATTCGTTTACGTCATTGTTATTTGACAGTGCCATCAACGACGCAAGATGTCCGCCTGCAGAAAAGCCGATCAGTGCAATGCGGTCTTTGTCCAGCTTATATTCTGACGCGTGCTCGTAAAGAAATTCCACTGCCTGGTTGCAGTCTTGTATTTGCGCCGGAAAAGAAGCCGTCGTGCTGTACCGGTAATCAATTGATGCAAGCGCATAACCGTTTTCAATAAATCCTTTCACCGTATTTTTCATGTAACTCATGTCTGCATATTTATCATTAAGCATCCATGCGCCGCCATGAACCCATACAACAAGTGGTGTATTGGCGCCGGCATTTTGAGGAACATACATGTCGAGCAGGTGTTTTTGTAAAGTGTCACCCGCGTAAGGAATATTATTGTATTTGATCGTTCCGGCAGGAAAGATATTTTGAACAGGAGAAGTTTGTGCAGTTGCGCCCAGCATGCAAACCAGAAAGATGAACAAGATAACACCGCGTGCATTAAATGTCATGACGAAAACTTTAGTTGAATGTAAGCTAAAATCAATTCGATCTTTCTTTTGCAGTTTCCCACATATCACTCTTGTGCAAATTTATCAAGCATAACGTGGCGGAAGAGGGTTTTCGCTCATTTTTCATCTCGTTTCTCTTAATCGAAAGTAACGGACGGATACTATGACATGTGAATGGATAATTTTTGAAGCACCAGCGAACACGCACTCTTCATCTGCAGTGCCCGCTTTACGCTTCAAATCCGGCGCAAGCCGCCCTCAAATCCTTCACCGG
>DASQJI010000520.1:0-12625 GCA_035631175.1 Parafilimonas sp. | reverse complement strand
CAGGCTTTTGCAGGGATGTTATGGAACAAACAGTTTTACTATTACGATATTCCTCAGTGGCTCGACGGAGATCCGGCGCAGCCGCCGCCTCCGCAGGAAAGAACGGATGGACGCAATCACAATTGGCTCCATCTGAACAATAACGACATCATCTCTATGCCCGATAAATGGGAGTACCCATGGTACGCGGCATGGGACCTCGCGTTCCATTGCATTCCATTTTCGGTGATCGATGCGGCGTTTGCAAAAAAGCAATTACTCATCCTTACCCACGAGTGGTATATGCACCCGAATGGGCAGTTGCCCGCATACGAGTGGTCGTTCAGTGATGTTAATCCACCAGTACATGCATGGGCAACGTGGCGCGTGTATAAGATCGATCAGAAAAATAATAACGGAAAAGGAGATCTTGATTTCCTCCAAACGGTTTTTCATAAACTGCTCTTGAACTTCACGTGGTGGGTGAACAGAAAGGATGCAGAAGATAATAATGTTTTTGAGGGCGGTTTTTTGGGCCTGGATAATATCGGTGTGTTCGACAGAAGTAAGTTGTTTGCTGACGGAAGTTTTATCGAACAGGCTGACGCAACGAGCTGGGTCGCGATGTATTCGTTAAACCTGATGCGCATTGCGCTCGAACTTGCGATGCAGAACCCGGTTTACCAGGACCTGGCAACAAAGTTTTTTGAACATTTTCTTTACATCGCTGCTGCCATGGCAAGTATGGGTGATGATGCAAACGGATTATGGGATGAGGAAGATGAATTTTTTTATGATGTGCTGAAGATGGGTGATGGCGGTTCACAAAAATTAAAACTGCGAAGCATCGTCGGCTTGATCCCCTTGTTCGCGGTTGAAGTGATAGATCACCATTGCCTCGAAAAATTGCCGCTTTTCGCACAGCGATTAAATTGGTTTCTTGACAACCGCCCACACCTCGCCGAGCTTGTTTCGAGGTGGTACGAAGAAGGTGTAGCGCAGAAGCATTTACTAAGTTTGTTACGCGGTCATCGCATGAAAAGAATATTGAAACGCATGCTTGACGAGAATGAATTCTTGAGTGATCATGGTATCCGCGCGCTGTCGAAATATTATAAAGATCATCCGTACCGCATAAAAATAGACGACGAAGATGCAACCGTGGAATATGCCCCCGCTGATTCAACAACAGATATGTTTGCCGGCAACAGCAACTGGCGCGGCCCGGTATGGATGCCCGTAAATTTTTTGATAATAGAAAGCCTGCAACGATTTCATCATTATTACGGAAATGATTTCAAAGTAGAATGTCCGACCAACAGCGGCAATTACCTCACGTTGAACGAAATTGCCGACTTCATTAAGGCGAGAATTTCAAAGATATTTTTATCAGATGAGCACGGAAGGCGGACGGTGTTTGGTGAAAATGAAAAGTTTCAAACAGATCCGAACTTCAAAGATTATGTGTTGTTCTATGAATATTTTCATGGTGATAATGGGAGAGGAGTAGGTGCTTCTCATCAAACAGGCTGGACCGGGCTGATCGCAAAACTATTGCAGCCAAAGAGGAGTTGATCGAGTTTGAAAACAACAGTGACGGCACGCATCGATAACATAAACATTCCTTCTCAAAACATTACTCACTTTTCTTAACAAAAATCGTGATAAAAAAAGACGGAACAAGGCGGTTTAACGAGGTGAAAAGACTAAATTTGCGGACTCAAAAATTAATTCAGTTTATAGTTGGAAATTACGAATGGAAGAAAATCAATTCCCCCAGGAAACTTCAGATAACGATCGCATAATTCAGGTAAACATCGAGGAGCAAATGAAAACGGCCTACATTGATTATTCAATGTCGGTAATAGTCGGCCGTGCCCTGCCCGATGTGCGCGATGGGTTCAAACCGGTTCACAGAAGGATATTGTATGCGATGAATGAACTCGGTTTAAGTTTTAATCGTCCATATAAAAAATGTGCGCGCATAGTAGGTGAGGTGTTGGGAAAATATCATCCCCATGGAGACACGGCCGTGTATGATGCCTTGGTGCGAATGGGGCAGGAATGGAACATGAACCATGTACTGGTCGACCGGCAGGGGAACTTTGGAAGCCCTGATGGTGATCCACCGGCGGCCATGCGGTATACCGAAGCCCGTCTTGCGCGTCTTGCCGAGTCAATGCTCGACGACATTGAAAAAGAGACGGTAGATTTCCAGCTCAACTTTGATGATTCGTTGGAAGAGCCGGTTGTGCTTCCGTCGAGGGTGCCGCAGTTGTTGGTTAACGGCTCAAGCGGCATCGCTGTAGGGATGGCGACGAATATGATGCCGCACAATCTTTCCGAAGTTATTGATGGCTGCATTGCACTCATCGATAATAAGTCGATCACCGCAGAAGAACTAATGAAGTTTGTGAAGGCTCCTGATTTTCCAACAGGCGGCGTGATCTATGGAATGGAAGGGGTCAAGCAAGCTTTGCTCACCGGGAGAGGAAGGGTGGTGCTGCGCGGCAAATGCCATATCGATACGAAGCCGAGCGGGAGAGAGCAGATCGTCATCACAGACGTTCCTTACCAGGTAAACCGCGATGGACTCACAGACAGAATTGGTCAGCTGGTGAATGACAAGACCATCGAGGGCGTTGCTCACGTAAACAACGAAAGCAATAATAAAGAAGGTACCCGCATCGTCGTTGATCTCAAACGTGATGCCGTTGCCAACGTTATCGTCAACCAGCTTTTCAAATTCACCGAACTGCAGACGAGTTATGGCATCAACAACGTTGCACTCAGCAGAGGACGCCCGAAGATCCTGAACTTAAAGGATTTGATAAGTGAGTTTGTCGACTTCAGGATGGAGGTTGTGATCCGTCGTGCAAAATTTGAACTCAGGAAAGCAAAAGAAAGAGACCATATTCTGAGTGGCTATTTGATCGCGCTTGACCACCTGGATGAAGCCATCCGTTTGATCAGGAACTCTCCAACGCCGGAGACCGCAAAAGACAACTTAATAAATGCAGGGTGGGGCCTCGATGAAGTGCAGGCAAAAGCAATTCTTGAATTAAGATTGCAACGCCTCACCGGGATGGAAAGAGATAAAATAAAAGAAGAGCATGAAGAGTTGCTGAAGCAGATCGCGCACCTTGAAGAACTACTCGGGAATGAACAACTCAGGTACGACCTGATAAAAAAAGAATTGATCGAGGTAAAAGATCGGTTTGGAGAACCCAGGAAAACTGAAATTCAATACCTGGCTGACGAGATGCGCATTGAAGATCTCATCGAAAAAGAAGATGTGATCATCACCATTTCTCATTTGGGTTATATCAAAAGGACCAGCGCATCGGAATACCGGCAACAAAGAAGAGGCGGCAGAGGAGCGATGGGAAGCAAGACACGCGACGAAGATTTTGTTGAGCATCTTTTTGTCGCATCAACGCACGACACGATGCTGTTTTTTACGCAGCAGGGGAGATGTTACTGGCTGAAAGTTTACGAGATACCGGGAGGCGATAAACAAAGCAAAGGCAGGGCCGTGCAGAACATGGTTCAACTGATGCCCGGTGATAAAATAAAGGCGATCATCAATGTAAAGAATCTTGATGACAAGGACTTTGTTAGCGGGCACAATATTGTACTCTGCACAAAAAAGGGCGTGATCAAAAAAACTGCATTGTCTGATTTCAGTCGCCCGCGCACAACAGGCGTTAATGCAATAACGATTTTGGAAGGAGATGAGCTGCTGGATGCGATGCTTACAAACGGCAACTGTGAGATCATGATAGCGGTGAAAAGCGGCAGAGCAATACGTTTTTCTGAGGCGAAAGTGAGACCCACCGGACGCGGCGCCATCGGGGTCGGAGGCATTGAAGTTGACGGCGCAAATGATGAGGTAATTGGCATGATATGTGTCGAGAAGGAGGAAAGCAAAAGAACTGTTTTGGTAGTGAGTGAAAAGGGGTTTGGGAAGCGCACGAAAATTGATGAATACCGTATCACAAACCGTGGCGGAAAAGGTGTTAAAACAATCAACATTACAGAAAAGACCGGGCACCTTGTGGGTGTTCTCGACGTCCAGGAAAAAGAAGATCTGCTTATCACCTGCAAATCGGGGATCATTTTGCGGACCTCTGTTTCTAATATAAAAGAATCCGGAAGGGCGACACAGGGAGTTATTTTGATTCGTCTTGAGGAAGGCGACGAAATAGCGGCAATTTCAAAAGTGGATGAAGAGAGCGCAGGCATAGAAGATCCTGAAAACGGCAACAATACCCATGAAGACTCATCTTTGCAAAATCAACAATAAATTTAATCACATGAAAAAAATAGTTCTATTGGTTGTGCTTGTCTTTTCCGCTTTGTATACGATCGCCCAGGATGAAATAATCCAGCTATTCGTCGCACAAAAAAAATGGGAGGAAGCGAAAACCGAAGTAGATAAGATGGTGGCAAATTCCAAGTTAAAAGATAAGGATAAAGCAACGGCTTATTTTTGGAAATTGACCGTCTATAGCCAGTTGTATATCGACCCGGCGTTAAGCGCGAAATACCCGGATGCACACGATCAAGCAGTGGACGCATTGAACAAATATTTGGCGTTGGAGCCGGACATGAAACAGTTAAAGCTAAATGCGACCGGTGTGGGAAACCTTTACAGCGGCTCTTTTGAAAAAGGGAAAACTTATTTTCAAAACAAAGACTGGAAAAATGCTTATAAATATTTCTCTGAAGCGGAAGTGATGGGCGATATGCTGCTTAAAAACAAATTGAGCGCGTCAACGGCTACTTTAGACACTGTGACAGTTCTGTACGCCGGTTATTCTGCTCAGAATGCACAGCTTCCTGATAGCGCTGTAAAATATTATACGCGGCTAGCCGACATTAAGGTGAATGACAAAGACTATGAGGACGTATACAAATACCTCATTCAATACTACTCCGACAAAAAAGATGACGCCAATTTCAAAAAATATCTTGCTCTTGCAAAAGAGGTGTACCCGAATGATAATTCTTTGTGGACGCAGTTCGAAATGCAGAATGTAACAGCCAACGCAAACTTGTCACAACTGCTCGACAAATATCACCAGGAGGTTGCCGCAGGAGGAATGAACGAAGATAAATACACGGGCTATGCGGAAGCATTTGCAACAAATGACAGCGCACAGCTCGCGGGTATGGACAGCATGCAGAAAGTGAAGTTGCGCTTAACCGCTGCCGAAGCGTTTGGTAAGGCCTTTGGATTAAACGATACTATGGGTTTGTATGCTTTCAATACCGGCGTCATCTATTATGGTTTCTTCCAGCAGCTTGATGATCGCTATTCCAATTACCGCGGCGAAAGTGCTGCCTTAAAGGCTAAGCGTGCCGAAATTGCAAAGGAGGAAATGAAGTATGCAGATACTGCAGCGCAATGGCTCGAGAAGGCATACACGACTCTGAAAAGTAAACAGAACAGATCAAGAGCGGAAACCACGAGCCTTAACCGCACGGTAGATTACCTGGCTAACATTTATTACTGGGAAAGAGACCAAACAAAAACTATTGGCAACCCGAAGGATTACGATAAGTATGACAACCTTTATAAAAAGTATGATGCTGAGCACAACACGTATAAATAGCTGAATTGAAAAGCCAATTTTTGAAGAGCCGTTCTTATTTGAGCGGCTTTTTGTTTTGAAAGGATCGTCATCGAATTGCAGCGCCGATCGTGAACTGCAATTGTTCCATATAGTCGGTCTGAATGAAAAACTTATTTCGCTTTAGCCTAAGGCCGCAGTTCCATACCCAATAGTTGTCGCCGCGAGTGTATTCCGTTTTGTCTGCCGATTCGTATTTATAAGCGCGGGCCACGAGCGGCATTACCTGGATGTGAGTGCCGATGTTAATTACATACCCAACGCGAAGACTAAAATAACACGCCTCATATTTATCCATCATCATGCAAAGTGCGTACTCGAAGTGCGGAAACTGGAAAGCATTATCCAAACCACCTATGAGGTATTTTTCCATGTTCATTCCTATTCGTGGCTGCAGGCTGAAATGAACAAGGGACTCATCGCCGAACTGGCCGTAAACACACAGGTTGCAGGAAACAAATAAAATAAGTAGAGTTTTTTTCATTCAGATTACGTTGTGGACACAATTTTCATTCCTATTGGTCTTTACAAACGCGATTCTAATTTTCAGTTCTGTATTTTTTTTTGAGGTTATCAGGTGATGGTATTTCGCAGGTAGATTGATACGCTGTGTAAGATAGCCGCTTTTCGCGGCAAGGCAAAATCTATTTTATTCCAAACCGGCGGTTCTTGTTCACAAACAAACGGCCGACAGCAATTGGCTGGAAAAAATATCAACAGTAAAGTGTTACCGCGATACAAGAACAATTGTGGTCTTGTTATTGCAATAATTATTTTATATCGTTTTTCATAGGTTAGCAACGCCTGTATAGTCTTATACGGGCATTTTTTTGTCGCTCGCTTCCCCATTCGTTTTATGCTGATTTCGCCGAGCGGAATTAAAAGTTTTTCGACGAAGGGGTAAACCAATGGATTGAGACATTAACAGTGAACACGGCCGCATGGCATGCTTGTTGGAAACATTCTTAGTAAACGGAGGTAATCATGCCATCAAGTAAAAACAACGGAAGGGAGGTTTATCATGTACTGCCGAATGCATCAGGTGATCGTTGGGTGGTGTCACAAGAAAACACTGAATTCAAGCGCTTATTCGATACAAAGGGCGAAGCTGAAAAATTTGCCAAAGAGCGCGCACAAGCTGCAGAGCTTGGACAGGTAAAGATCCATGGGAAAGACGGGAACATGGAATACGAAGCTACGTACGGCGAAGATCCGCGTCAGTATCCAAGTTAACTTGTTTTTCCAGGGAAGGCGGTTTCAATGCGCTGTGGCAACGGTGCCTGACGCACTACATAAAATGTGCAGCTTGACTGCAAATTCATTTAAAGCAAATGAGAGCCGCTAGGTCGATAGCTAAGCAGAGTTTAATACAAAAGTTTACGCAGGCATTAGAAATAGTGCCTGTATCGCTTCCATGACCGTTAAAAAAAAATCAGTACCCTCAGCAGAAAAAACGCGCATTCCAGCCATTATCAAACCGATGCTATGCACCCTGGTTGCAAAACCATTTACCGCGCCCGGTTGGATATACGAGGTTAAGTGGGATGGCTATAGAATTATTGCTTACAAGAATGGCAAGAATGTAACTCTGCGCTCGAGAAAAGGCCTGGATTATACCGCGCGATACGCAGTAGTTAGCAATGCAATAAAAAAGATCACCGGAGACTTTGTCATCGATGGCGAAGTAGTTGCATTTGACGAGCAGGGGAAAGTAAATTTTGACCTGGTACAAAAAGCAAATCCCGATGCTCCATTAGCATATTATGTGTTTGATATTCTTTGGAAAGATGGTAGCAGCTTGATGAATCGTCCGCTTTCAGAACGAAAGACTATTCTTGAGAAAGCTTTGCCGAAAACTGGAATTATAAAGTATAGCGCAAGTTTCACAGATGGTATTGCATTGTTTGAGCAGGCCAAAAAAATGGAGCTTGAGGGAATCATCGCGAAACGGGAAGACAGCGTGTATGTGCCGGATAAGAGAGGTGGAGACTGGCTTAAGATCACTACGAAGCGCCGGCAGGAATTTGTAATAGGAGGGTGGGCTGAGTCTTCACGCGGCCGCTCTTTCAAAACGCTGATTTTTGGCGCTTATGATAATGGCAAGCTCATATGGGTTGGGCATGGAGGTGGCGGTTTTAAGGAAAAGGAAATGCCTGGCATTCTGCAGGAACTAAAAAAAATTGAAATCAAGAGATCGCCTTTCGCGAACGAAGTTGAATATGACACGCCCGCCCATTGGGTGAAGCCAGTGAAGGTTGCCATATTCGAATATGCAACCTTAACAGCATCGGGTAAGATAAGGAAACCGGCTACGTTTAAAGGTTGGCGTTACGATAAAGATGCGAATGACGTGTTGCTCGAAAAGCCCATGAGTGAAGAACAGGAAAAGCAAGTGGTTGAGCTCAAGGAACCCGCTAAGCCAAAAAAGAAAGCAACGTCTTCACAGCGCCGCAAAGAGACAAATGTAAAGAGGCCAAAAGAGGCGACTGGTGAAAGCAATTGGCCTAAGCTCGAGAAAATTCAGATAACGTCGAAAGACCAGGTGAAGATCGACGGCTGCACGCTTGTGCTTACTAACATTGAACGTGAGCTGTGGGATGGCGTTTATAAATCTGATTTGATCACTTACTACAACAACATCGCAGAGTACATCCTGCCTCATATAAAGAACAGGCCATTATCACTGCACATTAAACCATATTCGCCCACTGCTGCGGGTCTGTATATTAAGGATATGGAAGGTCGTCAACCTGAATGCGCAGAAATATTTTCAACGCATAGGAAACATCCAAAACCCGGCAAGCGCAATATTATCGATTACCTTGTATGTAATAACAGGGCGACATTACTATACTTAATAAACCTTGGTTGTATTGACATCAATCCCTGGACGTCCAGCGTGAGTGATTACCTGCATCCAAACTTTATCGTTATTGATCTTGACCCGTCGGATGAAGATTTCGGCAAAGCGATAACAACAGCACAAGCGGCAAAAGAGTTTTTTGATAAGCAAAAGCTGAAAGCGTATATAAAGACAAGTGGTAAGACCGGCATGCACATATTTCTTCCGTGTACCGGTTTTGATTTTCCGCAAGCACGCGCAGCAGCGATCGTCATATGTGAAGGAATTCATGAATTGGTGCCAGGTATAACGACTACAGCGGTCTCGATCGATCAGCGAGGCAAAAAACTTTATGTAGACCCGAACCAAAATGATGAAGCGGACACCGTTGCTTCTGCATATTCTTGCAGGCCCTTCAAAATTCCGACTGTTTCAACACCACTTGAATGGAAAGAAGTGAAGAGCAACCTCGATCCGCACCATTTCACGATCAAGACAATTTTCAAACGACTGGAAAAGAAACGCGATCTGTGGAAAGACATCTTTGATTCGAAGACGGCAGAAGCCAACAGCCGGAGCTTAATTAAGTTTACTGCTTGACACTTCTTAGCAAGCAACCAAAAGAAAGGCTCAATTAAAACCTGTCAAGAAGTACGCACCACGTTAATCCTTAACACAGCGAACAGAAAAACCCTTTCCGTTTTCGTAAGACATCCTGTCCATGAAGCCACCGTACGAGACAAGGCGGCGGCAGAACGCATAACGGATCCCGTTGGAAGTAGAAGTCCACCAGTAGCCAAGAAAGTTAAGGTAGGCGAATTGTCCAAGGTTGTCGCGATAGCCGCCTCCAGGTGCAGTGAAGCCGCTACTGTTGATCGCGTTCACGTTGGGATCCAACCAATGTGTCGTTCCGGTTTCCTTCATTTTACCGCCGGCATTGTGCGCATTGGTACCTAAAAAATTGTAAACGACAAACCATTCGGAATCGCTTGGTACATGCCATCCAATGGGCGCTAATCCCCTTGGATCATGTACAGCATACCAATTGTACAACTTACCATAGACAACACCGGTTGAAGAATCATTATTATACCAGCACCATGCACCGGTAGTTAATGTAGCCCACGTAGCGGAATCTTTTACTTGCGGTATCTTGTCTCCGTTTCTATACCGGCTTACATCCAAATTCTTTTCCATCCATACCTGTGAGCCGATGGTGATTGAAGCGATGTTATTTGGCTGAGTTGAATTTTCATCGCCAATAGCGGAAGATCGAATGCTGCCGTTTTGTTTTGTCCAGGAAATTGACAACAGCATTAAAACGACACAACTTGTGAATGTTATTTTCATGTTGAATGTTTTCAGGAAAAAAAATTGAGAAGCGAGGCACACGAATAATTAGTCCTTGATACAACGAACCGAAAAACCCATTTGCTTCGGGAACCGCCAGTAGTCGAGGAAATTACTATAGCAGAGCAAACGACGATACCACGCAACCGAACTGCTGTACCCCGTAGCGGTCCAAAATAAACCGAGATATCTTATGTAGCAGAATTGTCCAATTTCACTGCGATAACCGCCCGGCAGCCCGGTGAAGCCGCTGCTGTTAAGAGCATCAACGTTGGGATCGAACCAATGGGTTGTTCCGGTTTCTTTTATTTTACCACCTGCGCCTGGTCCTAAAAAATTTGCAAGTACATACCATTCTGAATCGGTCGCTACGTGCCATCCTGTGGGCGCCAATCCGCGTGGATCGTTTACAGCATACCAATTGTATAACTTGCCATAGACAGCACCAGTGGAAGAATCGTTATTATACCAGCACCATGCACCGGTAGTTAATGTAGCCCACGTAGCGGAATCTTTTACCTGCGGTATTTTGTCGCCGTTCCTGTACCGACTCACGCTAAGATTTTTCGCCATCCATGTTTGCGTACCAATAAGCACAACCGACTTACCGGAAACCATTTCGGAAATATCGTTATCCGTTACTGTTGATTTAATATTCTCTTTCTTACAGGAAAGGGCAAAAAACAAGAATGCCGCAAGCGCTGTTTTGATTGTAGTGTTCATTCAGAATAGGTTATTTGCGAAGCAATATAATTTAAAAAATATATTAAACGTCGATGTGTTTATAAGCAGTAAGAGCAGGGCAGAAGTGGCCATGTTTTTCAAGGCACGTGAAATTAGTCCTTAACGCAACGAACATAGAAACCAATGAACTCCGCGGTAGTGCCCTTAAGAACATTGCGCGCGTCATAATATAGCAGCCGGTACCGCGCAGCTGATGCTTCATATTCAGTAGAGGTCCAGATGTAGCAATAAGAGCCCAAGCCATAGAAAGCCCCATCGCGGTACCCGCCCGGCACGCCACTGAAACCGGTGCTATTTGTGGCGCCAATGTTGGGAGCATACCATAAACCTGTGCCAGCTTCAATGGTTCCAGTTTCCTTCAACTTACCGCCGGCGTTGGTTGACCCTAAATATCCTACTAAAGTGTCCCATTCTATTTATGACCGGGATAGGTCTGTACTTTCATCCATGATTTATTTTAGAATTATAGTTTTTCAAATCTTGTTGGTATTTTATTGTTTGTGCCTCATTGAAATATTTGTAATTATCTTCTTGTTTTTCTTCTATGCCCTTATTCCTAAAATTAAAGAAAGAGAGAATGTTATTTTCATACAAATTCTTTCCACCAATCTCGAATCAGCAAAAGTTGCTCAAGATTAATTTTTTCATCACGAATCGTCTTACAATAATAATAATAACAGTGTGGAAGTTGCCACGAAATAAAGTGCCGCGGCTTTTTCTTGCCGAGCCTTGTGCGTGATACTTTAACCGAGGCTGAACTTCGCCCAATTACGAGCGCTAAATGCTATCCTTGATGCAACGAACCGAAAAGCCACTTTGCAGAGCGTGGTAGCTGCTGCCCACGCTGCCATTCTGGTTGGACAGAGTGCGGTTCCAGGCGTTCGCAGTATCAACCTGTGTAGAACTCCACCAGTTGCCGTAGGTCCCAATGTGGAAGTATGAGCCAGTGGGCAGACGGTGGCCGCCGGGAAGCGCTTTGAAGCCACTGCTATTCGTGGCACCCGTGTTAGGATAATACCATAAACCGGTGCCGGCTTCAATGGTTCCGGTATCCTTCAGTTTGCCACCCGGATTGTTCCCCAAATATGTTGATAGAGTTGTCCATTCTGTGTCACTTGGTATATGCCAACCTAACGGCGCTAATCCTCTTGAATCATGCACAGCATACCAATTATAAAGTCTCCCATACACAGCACCGGTGGCCGAATCGTTATTATACCAGCACCATGCTCCCTTGTGTAATCCAGCCCACTTAGTGGGGTCAGCTACCTGCGGTATCTTGTCTCCGTTCCTGTATTTGGCAACATTTAGATTCGTGCCCATCCATTTTTGAGTGCCAATCTTCACTATAGGGTACTTACCCGCGGCCATATTCGACACATCGTCGGAGGTGTTTGATGGAAGGTCTGCGCCTTCTTTCTTACAGGAAATTGCTAACAGAAAAATAGCAAGTCCCGTTTTAATTGTTGTGTTCATGGGAAGTCGTTTAATTGTGAAAAAAAGTTAGATTCTGTTTTCAGTACACGTTTCATCTATTACATTCACGAAGGTTTTATGAAGAAGTTACAATCATAGCAGTTAAATCACTAATCCTTTCCGTTAAAGGACGCCTGGTTAGCATCCGATGTGAGGCCACAACTGTTTCAACGACCTGTTTGCCCATTCTTACGGCAATGTATTTGCCCGCAACAATATCCGTTGCATCATAATCGTCCATTCGAAGTTGACGATCGCTATTCTCTTTTTTACAGGAAAAAGCGACAAGCAGGCCAATGGCGGCAAGCGCAGTTTTGATCGATGTGTTCATGGTGAATTAGTGCGAAATGATTTTTGGGGTGCTTACGAAAGATAAGTTCTTTTCCCGGTACCTGCAAGAGGGGTGGTGCAGATAGCAAAGAAAGTTTTTCACGGGGGCAGCGGACTTGACCCGCTAGTTCGCGAACGTCGTTCCAATTACCCGGATAGAAAGGTAGGCGATGTAAAAAGAAAAACCGCTTGATTTGGAAATACAAGCGGTTACATGCTAATCCTTTTTTCGTGGATTCTCGGATCTCAAAGAAACAACATGTTCATC
>DASQJI010000519.1:0-3375 GCA_035631175.1 Parafilimonas sp. | reverse complement strand
TTCGAATATGAATTCATGGATGAAAAATTCCAGTCACTGTACCGCTCCGAGATGCAATTAAAGACCGCTGCTGACATTGCGACCGTACTGAATCTTGTCATTATTTTCCTGGGCATATTTGGTGTTGTTACTTTCACGCTCATCAAACGCACAAAAGAAATTGCAGTAAGAAAAGTACTGGGTGCAGGCGTCTCCAATATCATTATACTTTTTACAAAAGATTATGCGTGGCTTATTTTGATTGCCAATTTAATCGCGTGCCCTGTCACTTATATGATAACTAATAAGTGGTTGCAGGGCTATGCTTACAGGGTGAACCAGGCAGCATCGCCATACCTCATTGTATGTGGGGTTGTTTTTATAGCGGCATTTCTTATGATCGCTATACAATGTATTAAGGCAGCGGTGGCAAACCCGGTGAAATCGCTAAGGACCGAATGAGGAAATGAGTAATGAATAATGAGTGATGAGGGAGAGATCGTGAATGGTGAATTTCTGAATTGTGAACATAATCTGCAATCGCCAATCTGCAATTGTAAATTGTAATTCGTAAATCGTAAAATGGACGGAGGTTTTCTATGTTTCGTAATTATTTCAAGACCGCGCTGCGCAATTTGTCGCGGCATAAGAATTATGCAATCATCAACATTGCAGGCTTAGCGGTGGGTATTGCTATTTGTATTGCCATATTCGTACTCATCCAGTTTGAAACCAGCTTTGATGATTTTCATTCGAAAAAGGATCGCATTTATCGCGTATTGACCGAATACCATCACGCGGATGCTCCAACGTTCTACGGGAAAGGAATACCTTATCCGATGCCTGTCGGATTGAAAACTACTTTTCCTCAAGTAGAAGCGGTTGCGCCGGTTTACGGCGACCACAACGACCAGGTGCTCATCCTTGACGACAATGGCGCGACTGTAAAAAAGTTCAAAGAAGAGAGTGGCGTCTTTTTCACAGAACCTTCTTTCTTTAAAATTTTTGATTTTCCATTACTCGCCGGATCTTATACATCACTGAAAGATCCCAATAATGTGCTCCTTACAAAAGAGACCGCCGAAAAATATTTTCCGCAGGAAGCTGCGCATGGTGACTGGGAAAAGGTTTTGGGAAAAACAATAAAGCTAAGGTCATATAGCACCGATCTCGTGAAAGTTTCAGGCATTCTGGCAACGATCCCTGCAAACACCGACTTCCAATTCAAGCTCGTTGTTTCTTATGGTACCGGTTTTACCGAGAGCTATTTTGCAAAGTCGAAAGATTGGGATGGCACGTCGTCAGATTTTGGATGCTTCGTTCTGTTGCCGTCAAATATTTCAGTGGACAATTTTAATCAACAACTGCGCGCATATTCGAAAAAAGTGGAATCAGCTGACAATAAGGACAGTCATATCATCCAACCATTAGGCGCTATCCATTACGATACAAAAACCGGTGACTACAGCAACAAGACGATCAGTCATCAACTGATCAACGTGTTATGGCTCATCGCCGCCTTTATCTTGTTGATCGCCTGCATCAACTTTGTCAACCTGTCAACAGCGCAGGCAGTTAACCGCGCAAAGGAGATCGGCGTTAGAAAGGTATTGGGCAGCAATCGCTGGCAATTGAAATTTCAATTCCTTATCGAAACTTTTTTAATAGTACTAACTGCAGTCGTTTTCGCCGTTGTGATCTCGTATCTCGTGCTGCCCTTTTTGAATAGCAGTTTAGAATTATCACTTTCTCTTAGTCTGTCTCAAAACCCTGGGATCATTTTATTCCTGTTGATGATAACTGTCGCAGTAACCGCATTGGCCGGGTTTTATCCTTCGATCGTTTTGTCACGATTTAACCCGGTTACCGCTTTAAAGAGCAAGCTCACCATGAGCAACGTAAAAGGAATTTCATTAAGGCGTGGTTTGGTGGTGTTTCAATTCATCATTGCGCAGTCGCTGATCATAGGCACATTGATCATTTTAAAGCAGATGAATTATTTCGTCAACCAACCGTTAGGTTTTGATACAAATGCCGTGGTTAATGTTCCCTTTCCCGGAGATAGTTTAGGTCTTACGAAGGTCAATTATGTACGCCAGCAGTTGTCGAACATTAGCGGAATTCAGCAAGTGAGTTTCAGTTCCAACACACCTGTTGAAGATGATAATGATAACTGGACCACATTGCGGTTTGATCATGCAATAAAGGAAACGGATTTTTATGCGATCGTAAAATTTGCAGACAACCAATACATACCCACGTACAAGTTGCCGCTCATAGCTGGAAGAAACCTTGAACCTTCTGATACAGCCAGGGAGTTCGTCGTTAACGAATTGCTGCTGAAAAATCTCGGAATTACAGATCCGCGAAAAATATTAAATAAAGAGATCAGTATTTGGGGTGACAATCTAAAAGGCTCTGTGGTCGGCGTTCTGAAGGATTTTAACGACAGGTCTTTTCGGCGTGACATGGCGCCATTGGTGCTCACCACGTTTAACAGGATGTACACCCAGGTTGGTATAAAGATCACTGGTACTAACATGCCGTCAACGATGCAGTCCATTGAAAAAGTATGGAATCAAACATTTCCCGATTTTGTGTTTGAATATAAATTTCTCGATGACAAAGTCGAAAGTTTTTATAAGCAGGAAAGCCAGCTGTCGCAGTTGTACAAAATTTTTGCAGCGATCGCCATCTTCCTTAGTTGCCTCGGATTATATGGTTTGGCTTCATTCATGGCTGCACAACGAATAAAAGAAGTCGGCATTCGCAAAGTATTGGGTGCAACCGCCGGCAATATTGTGTACTTGTTTTCGAGAGAGTTTGTAGTACTCATCGCCATCGCTTTTGTTATTGCGGCGCCGATCGCATGGTACTTCATGCACCGGTGGCTGCAGGATTATGTGTATCGTATTGACATCAGCTGGTGGATCTTTATTCTCGGCGGCTTTGCATCGATCATCATCGCTTTGGCAACAGTGAGCTTCCAGGCGATCAGGGCAGCGGTGGCGAACCCGGTGGACAGTTTGCGGACGGAGTGATGAGATGAGTAATGAATAATGAGTAATGAGTTTGAGGTTTGAGGTTTGAGGTTTGAAGTTTGAGGTTTGACGAGTGCCAGTCTTCTCCAAATCTGCAATCTGCAATCGTAAATTGTAATTCGTAAATCGTAAATCAAAATGCGATGTTCAAAAATCATTTTAAACTGGCGTGGCGGAACCTGGTAAAGAACAGGCAGGTCACTCTTCTCAATCTTATTGGGCTATCAACCGGGTTAGCCTGTGTAATATTGATCTTATTATGGGTAGCAGATGAGGTGAATATAAATAAGTTCAACCAAAATGATGACCGGCTTTACCAGGTGGAGCAAGTGACTTCCGATGGTAATGCTGCAAT
>DASQJI010000518.1:0-3469 GCA_035631175.1 Parafilimonas sp. | reverse complement strand
CGTCAATTTACGACAGTGTATTGGATGTTATTAAACGAGCCTTCTGAAATCGTATAATCAGTGCCGCCGGTTAAGCTTGCAAGCGTTTGCTGAAAATTTCCGGACACTGTGTGGGCGCCTTCATCATTGCCAGTGATGGTGATATCACCGTTCTCTGCATATGTGTCTGTTATTAACGTGCTGCCCGAATAAAATGATAATGTTACGTATGCGTCAGTGTCTATGCTTTCATCTTCCGGAGTGTCCGGGTTATCGTCGTTAAACAGACGTACATCGTGCTGACCGACTGAGACACCATCTCCGGACGCTGTTTCCTCACCGACGGTTAAGACAAAGACCGTCTGCCCATCTTCTGAAGTACCGACAATGTCAAGCCTTTTTTCGTCAGTTGCTGTGGATCGAATTAATGTTGCTGAATTGATATTGAAAGTGGTAAGAGTGCCGTTTAGTTTTAATTGGAAGGTAGTCTGCGGCGTTGGCGATTCTGAATCTTTCTTACACGAAAAAAATGAAACGCAAAGTGCAAAGGATACGAAAAGATACTTTTTCATAAACAGTAATTGAGTTGATTAATTTTTTAAAAATTTAGCGATCAGGGCTCAAAAATAGTTTCTTCACTACGCCGCTGCAAATTTTTTTAAAAAGGTGTAGGCGGCCCTCTGAAACAAATGATCAATCCCCAAAGCCAGCGCGAAAAATAAAGTCTCCTCGATCGCACGAGTAATAGCTGTATTATCCTTTTTCTATATCCGGGAAAGTTTGGGCGATCAGTTTTGCCAGCGTCATAATAATCGGCGGCCAACGCGCGAAAAGAACAAGTAAGCTAAAGCCGTCACAAACACTCATCGATCACTCACCGCAGTTCGTCTTCCTTCTGGTATCAATAAGGTATTGAATCTTCCAAGTTCCATTTATGCGAACAAGCTGGTATGAGTCGACGCCGCAATGGCTAAAGTTGCCTTTATAATAGAACTTATAAGGAGTCCATGCGATCGCAAGAGCTCCGTCCACTCTTAGCATATCAAAAGTGATTCTTTCATCAGCATCGCCTTCTTTTTGCGTGCCAACAAAATCTGCAAAGTCTTTTACCGGCTCTGTCTGTATCGAAACATTTCCGTTTTTTTCTGCGACTGTTTGCAATATGGCTGAATCAGAAAAGCATTCAACAAGCGCTTTGCTATCGCCATTTTTCATGGCAGCAAATAATTTATTTATTGTAGTCTTTACAGAGTCTTCTGCTGATTGGGCTTTCGCGTTAAAAGCCAATAAAAACAAACAGCCGATAACTGAAGCATATCTTTTCATGCAAAAATTTTTATGTACATAAAAATATGATGCCCTCGCGAGAAAACTCATGGATCGAAACTGAAGCACACATTTATATCGTTGGCCCGAAATATTTTTGAAACCAGTCGAGATTGCTTTGCATTGCTTCCCTGATCATCTTCGGTTCAGTAGGTCCGTGTGGCTGTCGTGGCAATACCAACATTCTTACCGGAACATTCCTTCTTTTCAGTGCATTATAGAACATGATCCCCTGGCTAAAAGGAACGCGAATATCTGCGTCACCATGCTGCAATAGCACGGGCGTTTTTACATTGCCGACAAAATGTAGTGGCGAATGCGCGTCATAAACGTCATAATCATTCCACGGGTCTTTCCGCATGTAAGACGTGAGAAAACCGGGAATATCATCGGTTAGGTCCTGGCTCGTGAGATCAACAACAGGCGCACCGATCGATGCGACTTTAAACCGATCTGTATGGCCGACTACCCAACTGCTCATAAAGCCGCCATAGCTCCATCCGCACACACCCAGTTTATTTGCATCAACACCGCCCATAGCGATCACATGATCAACTCCGGCCATCAGGTCTTTAAAATCTTCTCCGCCCCAATCGCGCTGATTTGCTAAACGAAAATCTGCACCATAGCCTGAAGAACCTCTTGGGTTACAACGCAACACAAAATATCCAGCTTCAGCAAATGCCGCTATCGGATAAACAGACTGATTGGAAGCAACAAAGCTTTGGCTAAAAACGCCCGCGGGTCCTCCATGTATATTTAAGATGAGGGGATATTTTTTCCCCTGGATATAATTCAGCGGGTAAGTAAGCAATCCTTCAATTTCTTTTCCATCAGCGGATTTCCATTTTACGACTTCAGTTTTCGGAATGGGTTTCTGCGCAATATCAGCATTGATATTCGTGATCTTCTGCGGCAAAAAAGAAATTGCTGAACTTACAAACCCCTGCCCGGCTGTTGAAGCGTTTTGAAGTACAAAACCAAAGTAATTGCCGGTGCTATTGAGATATGGAAGAGTTATTACATCGGCCGACGCCTTGCTCCAGGCAGATATCTGTTTGCTATCAGTGCCCAATGAATAAATTGCGGTCAACGTTTTACTGGCCTCAGCTACATATACATGTTTGTCATCGCTGCTCCAACCCAGCAATGTAGGTTGAAGATCGGGTGTTTCTGCAAGCATTGATGGCGTGCCTCCCTGCACCGACACGATCTTTATATGAGATCTTCCACCCCACACAACCGGATCTTCGGTGCATTCGAAAGCGATCCAATTCCCATCGAAACTGAATTTCGGATTTCCTTCCGCCGCTCCCGTATTCGCTATCAACTTACTTTCGCGGCTACTTACATTTACTATGGCAATGTCGCCGAAGTTTACGTTGTCTCCTACCAACGGCGTTTTACCAAAATCATAGGCTATCAATTTGCTGTCAGGGCTCCAACTGAAGTCGTTCACGTTCCGGTCTTCTCTGGTCAACAGCGTTTGTACACGTTTGCCAGTGTTGTCTTTATCATTTACGGACAATACATACAAGCGGTTCTGTTTTATGTCCTCGTCCTGAAAGTACCAGTCGTTTTTTTCCTTTTTATTTTTTTCTTCGTCTGCGGTTGAAGAATCGCCCATAATAAATGCGATGCTTTTGCCATCGGGGCTCCATTCAAACTCACCGACCGACGTCTTAACATCCGTTACCTTTTCACTTTCTCCGCCGTGTAATGGCAAAACGTATAAATTATTTTTACCATCGCGGTCGCTTGTAAATGCTACCCATTGCCCATCGGGACTCCACTTTGGATTAGCAGAATTCTTATCGCCTCTCGAAAGCTGTATGGTATCACTGCCATCGATGTTTGCCACGTAGATCCTGTTTACATAATCGCTGCGTTCGGCGGTCATCATCGCTTCACGCACCGTGTACAAAACTTTTTTACCGTCTGGCGACGGCCTGACCGCGGTAACATTTTTCATTTTCATGTACTCTTCCGGACTCCAATATTTGAGTTGACCGAGAGCCTGGCTTAATAAAAAGAAAGAAAGAAGCAAATTGAAATAACGAAAATACTTTTTCATCGCAGTTGATTTAGAAGGAATGATAAGTTATTTAAAAACGAAGAAATAGTTTTTGATAGAAAGAAGCAAAAAATTTGGATGCCCGGTCAA
>DASQJI010000517.1:0-2934 GCA_035631175.1 Parafilimonas sp. | reverse complement strand
GAACGATACCAGATTTGGTATGAGGAGTTAGATGGAAAAGCAATCAGTAAAAGATTTCCTGCATTTAAGCCCGCACAGGCAACGGTGGCCGTTTATGAAAAAAATGCGGGGCTGCTATATCCGGAAGCATGTGTCCGCGCGCACTTGACGCTGGCACAAAAAACGAATGCCGACCTTCATTTCAACGAAGAAGTAACAACAATAACTACTAGAAACGGATTAATTGAGATTCGCACAGATAAAGAAATATATCTAGCCGAAAAGATCATAGTAAGCGCGGGGGCCTGGGTAACAAAATTGTTTCCTGAATTGCATCTTCCCCTGAAAGTAGCACGGCAAGTGTTGATGTGGTTTGATTTTGAAAGCAGTCGTCCTGAAAATTTTTTACCGGAAAAAATGCCGGTGTACATATGGGAGTACGCGCCCAACAAAATATTCTACGGTTTTCCCGCATTGGAAAACAAGTTAAAGGTTGCTATACATCACGGAGGTGCGATAACAGATCCCGATACAATCGACCGGGCGGTGCACGATGACGAGATCAAACAATTAATCGACATCATCTCTCAATTTCTGGACGCGCAAGTGAAGTTTAGCCATGCAGCAGTTTGCATGTACACCAATACCCCATCCGAAGATTTTATCATTGATCATCATCCCCAAAACAAAAACATTATTATCGCCAGCCCCTGTTCCGGGCACGGATTCAAATTTTCAAGTGCGATAGGAAAATTACTTTGTGATATGGTTTGCGAAAGAAGGCTTGATTTTGATATTTCGCTGTTCAGCATTGAGAGACAGATGACAGTTGAGAGATGACATTTGGGAGATGACCGTTGAGTGTTAACGGTTATTTGTCAACTGCCATCCGTCATCTGTCATCTGCAAACTAATTACCCTGTGCACACCGCATGTTTCTCCACAGGGGCAACAACTTTCTTTGCCGTCTTTAAAGTTGCTCTCCTGTCGTGCCTGTATCTCGCAATATTGATCAATAGCACGCTCAACAATACGATTGTCAATCCGCTTACCTGGAGCCAACTCATGCTTTCGCCGGCAAAGAAAACGCCGAGTAACACTGCAACGACAGGATTCACGTATGCATATGTACTCACCTGGGTGGCCGGCCGCACTTGCAACAACCACACATATGCGCTGTACGCAGCTAATGATCCAAACAATATCAAATAGAAAAGCGAAAGCCATGACGTTGCGGTTACTGATTGCCATTGAAAACCGTTCAATTCTTTTGTCATAAATGTTCCGGGCAGGAATGCGATTCCCGCTGCTATCATTTGCCATGCGCTGTTCACAGAGGTAGAGCCTTTCGAATTGTACTTAGCATATAATGAACCACCGGCCCAACTTGTTGAGCCAATTATTAAGATCAATAAGCCGGCAAATTGTAACGCATTATTCGATGAAAAAGCTTTTGTGATGCTTTCACTGAAGAGCATAACCACGCCTGCAAAACCGACAACGAGGCCGGTTAAGGTTGGCCGGCTGCGGAAATTGATTTTCCATTTCGGTTTATCGAGAAGCACAAACCACAACGGCGCAGCAGAAACAAGCACTGCTACCAGTGAACTCGGCAACGACTGCTCTGCCCATATTACAGCGCCATTACCGAGAAACAGCATCAATACGCCGCTCAGTGCCGCATGTTTTATAATCCTCCAATCCCAAATTTTTTCCTTTTGGATAACACACCATGTTAGTAACAAAATTCCCGCTGCAGTAAACCGTATGAAGCCAAGTAAAAAAGCGGGTATATGCTGAAGTGCCTTCTGGATAAAAAAATAAGTCGAGCCCCACACGAGGTAGACTGCCGCGAATGCAATGATCACCATCACCGTCGACGCATCTTTTTTTTGTGTAACGAGCATAGGTTTACTTTTTAGGAATGACCAATTGTGTCTGTTCTTTTACCGTCTCCAAAACGATAGTGGTTTTTGTTGATGCTATGTTCGGGATCTTCTTCAAAGAATTACGCATCAGATTCATGAGCGAAGCAGAATCTTCGGTGCGCACTTTGATCAAAAAACAATCTTCGCCCGCTATGTGATGCACTTCCTGCACTTCAGGAATTTTTGATAACGCATCAGCGGTTTTCGTGTCGCTCGCAAAGCCTTCGCTCGATCTTAAAAAAATAAATGCGAGCAATTTTTTCTGCACGGCCGCCGGGTCGATCCTCGTTACGTAACCAGTGATGATCTTCTTTTGTTCGAGCTTTTTTACCCTTTCCAACACAGCGGAAGGAGCCATCTTTAACGCTCGTGCAAGATCTGAGTTGGAAATGCGGGCATTGTCCTGCATCAACTTGAGTATTTGTCTATCGATAGCATCCAGCTCCATGTTCATTTCAAATTAATTTTCTGTAAATGTACATGAATTCAGAATAAAATTCTGTTTTTAAGTATATATTTAGAATTTTATTTGGAGAGGTTGCATTATCTGAAAGATGGCCATTTACCCCCGCCGGGGCAGATGTTTCTTAATTCCACAAGTAATTATGCGATTTTGAGTAAAATCAATGGTAGTAAGAGAAATTTGAACGGGTCCGCTTTTTGGGAAAGACGCCAGATAATTCAGGCAAGGTTATGGGAAACCGTGTCGCCTCTTTCGAAACGGCCAGTTTTGATATTGAGTTTTATACGGAAAACGATGCCTTCAATATCGGCTGCGCTTTTTGAATGAAATGGCCACTCAGGTGTTAAGTACGAGGTCTTACTGGCACCTTTAGGTATGCCCCTATTGAGTAAGACATTTATGGCGAGGGCACGTTCTGTTTCCTCGGTCAGTTCTTCATAATCGCCCCAGCCTATTACGCTTTTCCAGTTGCCCATATTTTCAATCGTGTCAACCTCGAAGCACACATGCGGGTTCTCCCGCATCATATTTATTTTCATGCCTTCTTCCGCATGAGCGTAAACG
>DASQJI010000516.1:0-6114 GCA_035631175.1 Parafilimonas sp. | reverse complement strand
GGAACCGAACCGTTGATCGTAGAGGTTTGCAAATTTCAACGCTCTCGGCCCTTCCACGCGAAATGCGACATGACGGTATAATTCTCGTATGTCGCAAAGTGTGGGCGCGTCAGCGATTTGTAAATGGTAAAAGTAGTTGAGTTTCTCGGCTACCTCTTCACGTGAGTCGCCGCCACTTTCTTCGTAATCAATGAACCAAAACGGGGCGTGCCACGCTCCGTATCCGTAAAAATTATCGATCCAGTTCTTAAGCGCTTTTTCTTCAATCAGCATGAGGAAAGATAATAAAAGGTACCATCTTTGAAATGGAAGTTGTCGGATGAGATGTTGAAGGTTCTTGTAGCACGACGAACCCGCAGCGAGGCACAAAGACACAACGATTTCTTGACTTGCAAATTTTTTCGTACTCACCCGATGATAGAAGGTAATCCTTCGGGCCGTTGTGGTTGTTCGTGATCGTTGTGTTCCCTCTGGTCACAACGAACACCAAGCGGGACAAAGAACACGCTGATCGTGCACAATGTTCGGGACCCGGGACCTCATAAAAATAGAACACGAACTTTCTTTCTCTGCACAAATATCGATGGTCAGTAAAATCGTTTAGGCTACTACCAAAGTAGCGGCACAGGCCTGCGTCATCGAAGTACAAAAAAGCGTTTGTCCAAAAAATATTCTCATTCTTAAAATTCTAAATAACAAACGTGCAAATCTCAAAGATTTTCATCCAATCAACACAGATTCCACATCACTGCGTAGAAAAAAAAGATGAAGCACATACTTCATCTTTGGTATCATGTCTCAATTTATTTCAATAGCGCTGCACCACCCTGAACAGAAACCGGTTTGGCTCGCCTACCACGCCGCCTGCTGCTCTTCTCTGCTTCAGCGCATCCGACTTATAGTAGGCGAACGCTTTCGCAGTATCGGTTATGGCTGTTACCAGTTCTACCTTGTGGTTATCGTCTGCATCATGGCCATAAGCCCTTACGGTTATGCCATTATCCAGCCTTTCTTGCTTACTTTCTTCGAATGATTTTTGCCAGGCATCCCAGTCTTTAACTTGAAACGTGCTTCGGGCCCGGAGATCTGAATTGATAGCAGCAGTATCCTGGAAGGTCATCGTAACAAAACTAAACGAAGGCGTGCCCATTACGCCACCTTTTTGCATAGCTTGTTTCAGGCTTGGGTCTTTCGCAAATGCTTTTGCCTTGTCCATATCGTCTACCTTCAAAGCCACTAGCACTGTATTGGAATCCTGCAAACCACGGCCAATCACATAACTGTGTACTCCACTTGCAATACGTAACGAATCATGCTCGTCGTAAGAAGCCTTCCATTTTGCAAAGTCCTTCACCTTGTGTTTTGCGATCATCATATTTTGCGGCGTTGTGCTAACAGTATTTTCGGGCGCGGTGGTAACAGAATTTGTGTCTGTCGACGTAGTATCAGTGCTGGTCGTGCTACTGCCTCCGTTGTTGCAAGAAGTAAAAAAAACTGCCAGCGATGCATAAAAGAGCGTGCGGATAAATTTTTGCTGATGCATAGTGTAGATTTTAGAGATTAAGAAATACAGGGTAGGGGAGAACAACAAAGATAAAGACAATAAATGCCAGATCAGATTAATTCCGCCAACGCTTTTGTTGGTGTTGTGAGACTGACCGATAAAGGAAAAATTAAATGGCGCGATCGTTGCCATGCACTTTTGAATGATCATCATCAATTGCTGAAGTAAATTTCAGGTGAAACCCTTCGTGGCCGTTGTGCTCCTTAGTGTGCGTTGTGTTCCATCCTGGTAAAAGAAATAAATTTCGGTAGTGTATGTCTGTAAACAGACACGCCGCATCGAGCGGCGCATCTTTAAGCAAGTAGTTTATGAACTACTACTCAATACGTATATATTCAGCAAGCCGTTTACCGAACCTGGTTAAATTCTGAAATTGATCACGATGAAGAAGAATAAGAGAGATGAAAACGGAAATAGCGATTAACAGGCTAAACGAATGAAGAAAAATAATATGCATGGGTGAGTTGTATACGCGTTCAGACGATTTGAATGATTGTTTGCAGCAGTAATGTTTAAATAATTAAACCTTTGTCATTAAAAGAGATTATCTTTAGAACCAACATTGTTTATTTGTGAACCGAATATAATTTTCGAAGGGCGTAACCACTTTATTATTCTTCCTTGTACTTTCTTCAAAAGTGATCTCTCTTAAATCTTGCGGTTTGCAACATCAGCGATAAAAAAGCGATCATCAGTGGCAAAGCATAATACAATCCATGCTTTAAACATGAGTGCGGTTGTAAAATTTATTATTTCTAATCAATTGTCCTTATTATGAACAGCAGTCAAATGCTCTATAAGATATCGAATTTACAGTACAGCATCCGTATGAAAGAAGCTGAAAACGTCAAGGCGAAGACCGCAGGCGATCAAAGTAATGTAGAGTTGAATAACGCAGCCCTGGCACTCTTAAAAAGCGAGCTTGCTACCACGGTTACAGAATTTAATTCCATTCCGCTTCATAGTCCTGCTACCAGTGCTAAAGGTTCGAGAAAACTACGATGGTGGCAAAAGCTTTTTCAATTTCAAAGCCGGTATCAGTAGAAAATAATAAACTGTCTTGCGAGCATTGAGGTGTTTACTCTCCTGCCTGGCTTGAAAGTTTTTACCGTCGCATAAGATTTCCTGATGCGGTGGCCGATCTGTTGCTGTAGTTATTTTTATCCGGGAATGCGGTGTATTATTTCTTTGAGCTGAATAGCAATTAATAGCTTAATTAATGAAAGAAGATATTGATGTAATAAAAGAATATAATGACATTGAATTAGATGGATTGATAAGCGAGTGCAAGAATGTGACCCTTACGTTAAGTAGTATGAAAATAAAAAAACGAACTCCCGAGGTAAAAGAGCTTTTGATTCTTCGCCGGAATCGCTTTGCCCTGATCCGTAAACGCGCTATGGAACTTAATTTGACCGAAGCCGACCTGAATAGTATACATGAATATATCCAGATTTAAACGTTGATAATCTCCTTCCGTTACTAACAAACAAACAGCAATATACCCGGTCTCGAACGGCCTCCAAATCTGGCTCGCACTTGATAAGCGACCATCTGAGCATACCTCGAAGAGTTTTTCTACATGTGAACATAGTGATCAGCTCAGTCAAGTTCTATGTGGCGGCAGGATGATGATCTATTTTTAAGTCACGCCACGGTCTGATCCCTAGGCGCAAGAACAACGATAATCGCAATAGATAAGCCGGGCTCTCATTCCTGCGCAAGGCGGTTGCAAAAAAGAATTTTTTTGTATAGCTTGTTAACCTAAATTCTGTTGTATGAAAAAGTTATTATGTCTCGTATCTGCATTTATTACTTTTTGCGGAAATGCCCAGGAGTGGCATCTAACCGGGAATTCCGGCACAACCACCGATACCAACTTTATTGGTACCACAGACAATAGAGCTCTTATGTTTAAGGTAAACAACCAGCGCTCTGGCTATATTGATTTTGGCTCCGCTAAGGCCAATACCTCTTTGGGTTTCCAGGCATTAAATAATCTAACCGGAAGCAGCAATACTGCAATCGGATACAAGGCGATGCAGTCAAACACAAAAGGCACTGGCAACGTAGCATTCGGTACAAACTCCATGTTTAGAAACACTACCGGTCACCATAACGTTGCCGTTGGCGACTCCTCGTTCTATGATAGCAAAACCGGTTCTTTTAATACCGCTGTCGGGTATCTTGCGATGTTCCGCAATGTGAGCGGTTCTGAAAATACGGCAATCGGTCTTGATGCACTTCATTTTAATGCGAGCGGCGAAAACAATACAGCGATTGGCAGCGGAGCATTGTATAACAATAATATCGGCTATAGCAATGTGGCCATCGGCGTTGCGGCATTATATAGTAGCACCACGCACCACAATATCGTTGCGATGGGTGATTCGGCTTTATACAACAATGGAGTGGGTTCCAATGATGAGTTTGATGGCAACGAAAATACCGCTGTAGGTTCAAAAGCCCTGCTTAATAACACTATAGGTTTCGGCAACACTGCGAACGGTTCATGGGCACTTACTTCCAACGTACTCGGATCTGTAAACACTGCTATCGGCAGTAACGCGCTTTCAAAAACTAATTCTTCATGGAACACGGCTGTGGGTCATTCTGCCGGTGATACCTACGATAACGGTCCCGATAATGTGTTCGTCGGAGCAGTTGCCCGCGCGAACGCCGCTGGTTACAGCAATGTGATCGCAATCGGATATGGGACAACGTGTACTGCATCAAACCAGGTAACGATGGGCAATAGCACCACAACTTCGTATAGAGCTTACGCAAACTGGAGTAACATAAGTGATGGCAGGTACAAGAAAAATGTGAGGCAGGATATTGCCGGCTTGAGTTTTATCAACAAGCTCAGGCCTGTTAGCTATACACTTGATGCAAGGGGAATCGATAAATTTTTGCATAAGAATTTTCCTGCGGGCGGAAATGTAAGTGCAGAGGAAGTTGCGATGGAAAAAGCACTTAGCGAAAAAGAACAAATAAGGTACACAGGTTTTGTCGCGCAGGAGGTAGAAAAAGCGGCAAAAGAAATTGGTTTTGATTTTTCAGGAGTAGACGCTGCAAAGAATGAAAATGATCTATATGGATTGAGGTATGCAGAATTTGTTGTACCGCTCGTGAAGGCGGTACAGGAACTTTCTAAAATGAATGACGAAAAAGAATCAAGATTAGATACTCTCGAAAAGCAAAATGCCGACCTCAAAGAACGTTTGGAAAAGATTGAAAAAATCCTGGGTCAGCCAATTACATTTAACAGCAGTACTCCGAAAAAATAGCTCAGTCTCTGTAAGCTTCCCATCATGTCCCTGCGCAGTACAAAAATCTTGCACAAGAGAAATCTTCCTTGAAATATTTCTTGTATACCTTTACTAAGATCCTTTTGAACATGTAAAAAAG
Source organism: Parafilimonas sp. (assembly GCA_035631175.1). GTDB lineage: Bacteria > Bacteroidota > Bacteroidia > Chitinophagales > Chitinophagaceae > Parafilimonas. The sequence continues at coordinate 1,139 of DASQJI010000516.1, read as the reverse complement.
CTATATGAAAACGTCAAAAAGAATACTAATACTGACGGGAGATGCCGGCGAAAGCTTTGAAGTTCTTTTTGCATCTCATCGCCTGCGCGAGGCAGGTTATGTGCCGGTGATAGCAGCGCCTGCTGCGCGCATGCTAAACCTTGTAATGCATGACTTTGAACCGGGCTGGGATACTTATGTGGAGCGTAAAGGATACCTTGTTGAGGCTGAAATTTCATTTGCCGAAGTTAAGACAGAAGACTATGAGGCGGTGCTCATACCGGGAGGCAGAGCGCCGGAATATTTGCGAAATGATGCCACGGTAATTAAAATAGTAAAGGCGTTTGCGGAAAGTAATAAATACATTTTTGCTATTTGTCATGGCGTCCAGATATTGGTGACTGCAGGGCTCGTCAATCAAAAAAACATTGCGTGCTACGAGCACGTGAAATTTGAAGTGGAGTCATGCGGTGGCATCTATGCTTCGAATGATGAAGCCGTACAAGATGGGAGAATTATTACAGGCAAAACGTGGCAATCGCATCCTGAATTTTACCGGATAGTCTTTAGCTGTTTAAACGCTACAGATAAGAAGTTCGAAAACCGGGAAACCTTAGTCAATCTGTCATGATGGTTTGCGATAGCGCACTTTAGAATTTGCAGTTTCCGGTTTGCGGTTATGTAACGGGACTGGCGTGAATGGTGGCTCTAAGTGTGCGACATGTTTTTTATTGTTTCGCACGGAGTAAACAGAGAGGAAGATCGACTTTGATATCTGTGTTAAGCTGTGGCATCGGTGAGAAACTTTTGTTTTCTCTCACAGATTTGCTCAGATACACACAGATAGAACGCAGAACATACTCTCTTAGCTCTGCGCCCTCTGTGCGAAAATCAACTAACATTAAAATTAAGAAGAGGTAATACTCTCATTTTTTCCATTACCTATTCACTACGCAGCGCTATCACCGGCTTGGCTAAACAGAGGGAGGAAGATCGACTTAATATCTGTGTTAATCTGCGGCATCCGTGAGCATTTTTTTTCTCTCACAGATTTACTCAGATACACACAGATAGAACGCAGAATATACTCTCTTAGCTCTGCGCCCTCTGTGCGAAATTCGACTAACATTAAAACTAAGAAGAGGTAATACTGTCATTGT
>DASQJI010000515.1:0-9225 GCA_035631175.1 Parafilimonas sp. | reverse complement strand
AATTGGAACGCCTGGCACCAATGAACGGCGGAAAAGAATGACTCGTGTTCAGGATTTGAGATGCGGATATATCAAATCCCTGGAAGAATAATACAATAAAAACGACATGAATAAAAAACTCTTTGCAACTATCACCTGTGTTCTTTTATTCACGATAATCAAAGCACAGGACGCAGACAGCATCAGGCGAAAGCATATCGAAGACAGCACGAATGCCTTGAAAGCAAAGCCAACAGAACTATGGAGCCCTGAACCTCCGATCGTCACACCAGGCAACACGCCGCAGGATGCGCCGTCGGACGCTATCATTTTGTTCGATGGAAAAAATCTTGACGCATGGCGTTCGGTAAAAGACACCACGCAGCCGGCCGACTGGACCGTTGCTGACGGTGTGTTTACTGTAAATAAAAAGGGTGGCAATATAGAAACGAAGCAGCGTTTTATGGATTACCAATTACATCTTGAATGGCGGGAGCCTGAAAATGCAAATTTTAAAGGACAAGAAAAGGGCAACAGTGGCGTGTTTCTCGCATCAACAGGAAGGGGCGACTCAGGCTATGAAGTACAAATCCTTAATTGTTACAACAATAAAACTTATGTGAATGGGCAAACAGGTTCAGTATACAAGCAGGTTATTCCTTTAGCTAATGCCTGTAAGAAACCCGGGGAATGGCAGACGTATGATATAATCTGGACTGCGCCACGCTTCGATGCCGTTCGTAATCTTGCCTCACCGGCAAGGGTAACCGTAATTCACAATGGTGTTTTGCTCCTGAATGATTTTGAACTAAAGGGACAAACACGCTACATTGGGAATGCTTATTACACGCCGCACGGCGCGTCTCCGATCAAACTGCAGGCTCACGGAGACAAAAGCGATCCTCTAAGCTTCAGGAATATTTGGGTGAGGCCTTTGGATTTAAATCAGCACTGATTATCTTTTATAGATGTTACAGGAGCTTCGCGCCTGTCAGGTCAGTTAAGGGCTTATGGCAAAAATTGAAAGCGTGCATTTCGAACATACCTGTCAGGATTTGTAAACGTGGCAGGTTACAAACAAATTTTCTCAGCACAATTACGAACATGGAATCATATCACGATAAAAGATTCCCAAACGAAACAGAATCTTACCGCTACGCACGCAACGAACTGCTCGAAGCAGAAATAAATTTGCGCAGGCAAACGGAGGAAGTGGCAGCTATGCGGCGCAAGCTTCCAAACGGTGGAAAATTAAAGGAAGATTATGTGTTTGAAGAAATGGACGGCAACGGAGCAATTAAAAAAACGAAGCTTTCTGAATTGTTTGAGCCGGGCAAAGAATCGCTCATTATCTACAGCTTTATGTTTGGGCCGCAAAATCAGAAGCCGTGTGTAATGTGTAATTCCATCATCGACGGCATAGATGGCATGGTGTTTCATGCAGAGCAGCGGGTGAACATTGCTGTCGTCGCCAAAACTTCGATTGAAAAATTTAAACAGTGGGCTGATAGTCGCGGATGGAAAAACGTGCGCTTGCTTTCATCTGCAAAAAATAGTTACAACAAAGATTATTTTGGTGAAAATGAAAAGTTGAATCAATTGCCGGCGTTGAATGTGTTCCGTAAAACACCGGAAGGCATATTTCATTTTTATGCTACGGAGCTTTTGTTTGCACCCGAGGACGAAGGGCAGGACGGCCGGCATGTCGACTCCATATGGCCTCTTTGGAATCTTTTTGATCTGATCCCCGAGGGACGAGGAACAACATGGCATCCTAAGCATGAGTACGCAAAAACAAAATGATTTCGCATCCTCAGCATCTTCGCGATGATGCTCTATAATAATTCGATTCCTCTATCGGGCGATTATCACCTTTGTCGTTGCGTTTAGTGTTCCCTGCTCGTTCATTATCCTCAGATAATAGACGCCACTCTTAATTTGATTGGTATTTACAAGCGTGCCATTCAAAGAAGAAATATTCACAGTGCCGGATGACCACACTGTTTTTCCATTCATATCGATCAATATTGCACTTGCTGTACCATTGATCGTTGAAGCGAACTGTATTTTAAAACTGTTGGTTGCCGGATTCGGAATCGTATGAATTGACAGCGACCCCTCATTAGCAGTGATTTTAACAGCGTCGTTTTGCCCTGTTCCTGTACCTGCGAATGCTGCGGCAGTTGTGAATGTTACCAGGCTGGTAAAGGCACCGGTGGCAAGAATTCCGTTTGCAGAATCCACTGCGGCTACTTTCCAATCATATACAGTAGACGAAAGAAGACCACTGATTGTGGCACTGGTAGATGTACCGGGTACCTGGTACCGGTACCAACTATTCGTGCCGTGCACGCGGACAAGAATAGAATCAAGTTTAGAGCAAGACACCGGCGTCCAGTTAAGCCTGGCCTGTGTAGCAGTAATGTTTGTTGTGAAGGGGCCACCCGGTATAGGAACCACACCAATCGTTTGACTCTTGCTAAATGCATTTCCGGTAGCTCCGTCAGAATAAGCCTTGGCATAATATGCACCCGGCGGCAAGCTACTCCAGCTAAAATAAACAGAGCCTAAACCTCCGGTTATCTGCCCGTACATTACACCATAGCGATACAATATAACTTTATACGGAGGGGTACCGTTGCTGCACTTAAATCTTACATAATTTGTGTTTGAACAGCTTGCAGCGGTATCATAATCTGAAGCTTTTATTTTTGCAATGTTTAATATCTGGCCGAAACTATTCCCAAGGCCGTAAGCTTCAAAGTCGGTGTTATAACCTGTACAATAAACTTTCACGTAATAATATCCTGCTGTAAGAGAATTTAAGTTGACGGTAAAAGTTCCGGCGCCAGGATTGATATAATCCATATAATAAATCTCAGCCGCATTTGTGTCTTTAAAAACGTGTAGCGACATATACCTGTAACCTCCATCTAGTTTATTCGGGTCCGCATTTAAAGTAAGCGTAAGGGCGCCGCTACCTGTATAATTGATCTTCCAGAAATCAAAGGTGTCTTTCACGCTTTTAAAATAAAAGCCTACATGCCCCGCAACAGTTGTATTTGCTGGCAACGTCCGTGCCTGGTATGGCCGAGCGTTTGGTTCAGCATCATTGCCATAATGATACAATTTCAAAGTGTCCTTAAGAGTATACGTATCGAAATCGTTTGTACCTGTACAATTCACTTTTAAATAATAAGTACCTGCCGCCAGTCCATCTTTTTTTATAGTGGCTGAAGGGCTGATATAATCCTGGTAATTAAGCAGAGTAGTTTTGTTACCGTCATACAAGTGTATGGATATATAGTGACTGCCGTAATTATAGCCAAGTGTGATATCCAGTTCTCCGTCAGAAGTAGTGGTTACTTTATACCAGTCTGCGGTGTCGCGCGAGTGGTTATAATAATAACCCACATGACCTGTTGCAGATCCGTTTTGGGCTAGAGTGAGCGCCTGGTTCGCAGTAGCATTTGGTTCTATGTCAGTTGAAATTGCTGGTTTGATAAGCGTGTCTTTCAAAGTATAGGTATCAAAGTCATTGACGCCTGTACAGTGTACTTTTATATAGTAAGTGCCCGCAGCGAGCCCATCAGTTTTAATGGTTGCTGAAGGAGAAATATAATCCTGGGAGGCCAATAAAGAGACGCCATCGTTATCATATAATTTAATGGAAATATAGTGACCACCTGTATTTACAGCAAGTGAAACGTCTAACTCGCCATCTGCTGTAGTTGTTACTTTATACCAATCGACAGAGTCACGATGATTATTGTAATAATATCCCACATGGCCCGTTTTAGAACCGTTAAGGGGAAGACTGAGCGCCTGCACTTTTATGCTATCCGGTTCTGCGTCGTTGTTAATGCCAGTAAGTGTGAGTGAATTAGAAATATTGTAAGTGCTGGTGTCTGTTACACTTGTGCAATTAATTTTAATATAGTAAGTACCGGGTGCAAGCCCGTCTACAGAAAGAGTAATTGTTGGGCTGATATAATCCTGGTATATGAATTCAGTAGTGCCATTGTTATCGTAAATATGTAAAGACATATAGCGGCCACTCAAGCCTTGAAGCGTAACATTAAGCTTCCCATCCGCATTGGTTGTCACCTTCCACCAATCTGCGTCTGCACCGACATTAACAGCACCGGTGTTACTGCTATTTAATGCAAGCGTATTTGCGTTTGCGGATGTATTGTTGGGCTCTGTTTCGTTTGCGCGTACCTTGTTTAATAGCAGGCAGCACGCAAATACTGCAATTAGTTGTAGTGTTGTTCTCATGCGTTAGTTTAATTTTCAAGAGCGTTTAAGTGAAGAAGTTTTTTGATTGATGGGCATAGATAAGCTTATTATCTCACATCGGAAGACATTTGTTTAAGCGCCTTGGCAAAGACAAGATTATTCGAATTGCATTTTCGCAGTTCGCAACATGCTAAATGTTTTCAAGGGAATCAAGAAATACTGCAACATTCATTTGTTGCATGGAGGCCCGGGCAACGGTTGCGTCGTTACGTTTCGTGTTGCAGCGACTTGCAGACTATCAGGGAACGTAGCTCACCGAGATATGCGCTTATTGATTTTCGTTTTCAAAATATGGCACCTCATCATGCGGATCTTTTTCTTTTTGATGCCAGTATGCAAGTGTAACAATATGTCCGCCGGGCGCTTTCAGTAATCTTCCGAAAATTGCATTGATTGGATTGAATGTTACATCAGTAACGCCCACTGTAAAAGTTTCGGGTGGAGGAGGGACCGGTGTTTCGGGTACTGTTTCGGCAGTTGTTGTTACCGGAGCGGGCACTGTCTGAGTAACGCCCGGTTGAGCAGGTTTCGGAGGAACCGTTTTTGCTGGCGCACCTGGAACGATTAGAACCGTATAACCGTTATACTCTAGAATGTGTTTGAGAAAATCAGCTCTTTCTTTCGAAACATTTTTTTCAACAATCCCACATTTCACTCCGTTTAATTCTTCAAATAAATGATTTTGATTGATGGCCATAATATAAGTTTCAAGTTGCAGGTTTCAGGTTGCAGGTTTCTGGTTACTTGTTCTTTAAAAACCGAAACTCAGCGAATAGATATAATTATAAACCTGTGGGATAAATCCAATTGCGAGAACACCAGCCATGCAAACCAGCATTGCGAATTTAGGCAAACCGCCAACAAATAATTTTTCAACCGGCTGCTCATTTGCATCCATGAACATTGCTTTTACAATTTTCAGGTAATAGTAAAGTGAAATGATCATGTTCAATGCTGCGATCGTTATGAATACATAATTGCCTTTCCCTGCCCCTGCCATGATCAAAAAGAATTTTCCAAAAAAACCGGCTGTTGGGGGAATACCTGCCAGTGAAAACAATGAAATTGTCAGCACCCACGCCAGGAAAGGATTTGTTTTGTAGAAGCCTCTGTAGTCGTCCATCGTTTCTTTGCCAGTTGCGGCACTAACAAAAGCAACAACGCCAAACGCACCGAGGTTCGAAAACACGTAGATCAATAAAAAATAAACCACAGATGCCGCTCCTATTTGACTGCTTCCTGAAATGCCCACAAGAATAAAACCCATTTGCGTGATAGACGAAAATGCAAGAAATCGCTTGAGATTATTTTGCCGCATGGCAAAGAGGTTACCAGTCAACATGGTAAGGACGCTGAGCAGTAAAAGAATATTATACCATGTGTCAGCAATTGGTTTGAACACATGGTAGAGCACTGAAACAAAGACAAACAAAAACGCAGCTTTTGAAACAACGGACAAGTAAGACGTAACGGGAACCGGCGATCCTTCGTAAACATCAGCCGTCCATAAATGAAATGGAACAACAGAAATTTTAAATGCAAACCCTGCCAGTAAAAGAATAAAGGCAAACAATTGCAGCGCGCTTCCATCTAAGTGTTGAGGGAGCTGCGTAAAATCGAGTGTGCCTGTAGTTCCATACAACAGTGAAATGCCGAATAATAGTAATCCCGATGAGAATGCGGATGAAATGATCAACTTCATCGCTGCTTCTGATGACTGGCGTTTTTCCAGGTCGAAATTGCAAAGCGCGGCGAGCGGTATCGTTGACAGCTCGAGACCGATATAAAACATCAGCAGGTTGCCGGCCGATATCATCAAGAACATTCCAAGAAGAGTTGAGAGCAGTAACATGTAAAATTCTAAAACATGTTTATGCGTTCGCAGCCATGAATATGCTTGTGTTGAGATGATGAGAGCGCCGAGGTTCAAAATATTTTTTTGCAGCTCGATCAGTTTGGTTGTAACGAATGTATCTCCGAATAACGTTCCGTCATTGTTCATGAAAAATCCGAGACCAAAATTTGCCAATAGTAAAATATTTATCACGATAAGTACATTGGTGGTCTTCCATTCGCGGCTCTGCAGTTTCATGAAAAGCAGAATGAAGATGATCAGCAAGACCATCCACTCAAATTTCATATTCATCAATAACGACAACCCGTCCATAATTAATAGTTCATTTCAGGCTTAGCGATGAAATGCCATGTTCAACAATGTGTTCGGTGCCCGGTGTGATCAGGTTGTTAAGCCAGAACGGTGCCACACCGATTGCAATAATGCCAATGATCAATATACCGGCAGCAAACTTTTCATTCCACCTTGCATCCTTCAGCCCGGAGTAATGCACGTTACCGAGCGGCCCCATGATCACCTGCCCGACCGCTCTTAATATATAAACCGCCGTGACAACAATAGAGGCGCAGGACAGGATCGTTGCGATCCGATACCATGTATTGGCATTTTGCCACGAACCCATGAACACGGTTACTTCGGCAACAAAGCCGCTGAATCCCGGCAACCCTAATGAGCATAAACCGGCGATCACAAACACGGTTGAAATAAATGGTGTAACTTTTAATAAGCCGCCCAGTTGCGCGGTCCACCTTGTGTGCGTGCGGTCATAGATCATGCCGATGGCAGCGAAGAAAAGAGCTGTCATTAAACCATGAGACACCATTTGCATCACGGCGCCGTTGATCGACGTTTGCGTTAGCATGCCTATACCAAGCAACACAAACCCGCAATGACTCACGGAAGAATATGCGTTGATGTACTTTAGATCCTTTTGCATCATCGTGGCAAAGGCGCCGTAGATGATCGCTATAGTTGCCAGCACTATAATGGCCGGGGCATAAAAGTGGGCTGCCTCGGGCATGAGATATGTGGCAACGCGGAGGCATCCGTATCCACCCAGCTTCATGGATATCCCGGCGAGAAACATCGATGCTGCTGTTGGTGCAGATGAGTGACCGTCAGGCACCCAGGTATGGAATGGGAACAACGCTCCGAAAATTCCAAAACCAACAAATGCAAACGGGAAAAATATTTTTTGCATTTCAACCGAAATGAATGTGTGGGATAACCTCACGAGGTCGAATGTTTGTGGTGCATATGGGCTGCTGCTGAAATATAAACCGAGCAGTCCGACAAACACAAGTGCTGACCCGCCCATGAGCATCAATGCGAGTTTCATCGCGCTGTATTCTTTTTTGCCGCTGCCCCAAATACCGATCAATAAAAATTTCGGGATCACCGCAAGCTCAAAGAAGAAGAACAAACAAAAAAGATCTAGCGAAATAAAAAATCCATATGCCCCCACGCTCAATACGATGAGCAGAAAGAAAAATTCTTTGCTCATTCGCTCCATATTCCATGAAACTAAAACACCTGCAAGCACAACGAATGAAGTGAGTAATATCATGGCAACGGAAATACCATCCACACCTATGTGATAATCGATATGAAGGGCAGGATACCAGAGATAAGCGTCTTCAAATACCATTGCGGCGGTGTTTCCCGCCGCACGTTCATGAGAATATGCATATAATAAAAATAATGCGGCGCCAAATTGCACCACAGACCCGAGCAGCGCGGCGCTTCTCACCTGCTTCAAATCCTTACCAAACAAAATTGTAATGGCAGTGAGCACAGGAACCAATATGAGCAAAGACAAATTCATTTCGTTAATTTAAAACAGCTATCAATTAATCTTTTCGGTTTGCAGATCGAGTGGTCACAACTCACCCTTTCCATAAATAAATAAACATCACCGCCAGTCCGACGATCCCTCCAAAAAAGTATAATGCATAATTCTGCACTCTCCCCGACTGCAATACTTTTATCAATGAAGAGATCTTCGACGTGATGGCCGCGATCAAATTCATGAGCCCATCCACAATATTTCTGTCGATCCACGCCGCCGGCCTTCCGACGAGGTTAAAAATTATTTTCTTGGTGATGAAAAGATATATCTCATCAATATAAAACTTCCTGTAGGCAGAGCGATACAATGTTCCCAGCGAAGCCGAGATCTTATCCGGCAGCTCGTTTTGTTTGCGGTACAATCGCGCCGCAAATAAGATCGCCAATACAGAAAGCGAAACAGGTATTGCAGCCAGAGGAATGTCAATATTTGAATTGAGCGGCGACCCGTCAGATGTTACAAACGAACCGAAAGGAACGAACCCGGCGATCACTGTGCAAAGTGCTAAGACTGCCATTGATATTTTCATAGAAAAAGGCGCCTCGCCGTGGAAGACCTCACCCCCCGCCCTCTCCAAAGGAGAGGGGGCCTCATTCCAGAAAATTGAAAAATACAATCTGAACATATAAAATGCAGTGAGCATCGCCGTGAATACCCCAACCACATAGATCAGCCTATTTGAATCATAAGCAGCCGTGAGAATTTCTTCCTTGCTGAAAAATCCTGAAAACGGTGGTATTCCTGCGATGGCCAGACAAGCGATCAAGAAAGCAATATGGGTTAGCGGCATCAGCCTCCGTAAACCACCCATATCTTTCATTTCATTGCTGTGCACGACGTGGATCACCGCTCCGGCACATAAGAAAAGCAACGATTTAAAAAACGCATGCGTGAAGAGGTGGAACATGGAGGCCATATACCCGAGGCCTTGCTCGCCCCCATATCGTGACACTCCAAGAGCGAACATCATATACCCGATCTGCGACATGGTTGAATACGCAAGCACGCGTTTAATATCCGTTTGCGTACAGGCAATCGTTGCGGCAAGCAATGCCGAGAAAGCACCCACGTAAGCAACAATATTCAGAGCAACAACATCAAATGAATAAAGCGGGAATAACCTTGCAACAAGATATACTCCTGCCACAACCATTGTAGCAGCATGGATCAAAGCAGAAACAGGCGTTGGGCCCTCCATAGCGTCGGGCAACCAGATGTGCAACGGGAACATCGCAGATTTTCC
>DASQJI010000514.1:0-5647 GCA_035631175.1 Parafilimonas sp. | reverse complement strand
AAAGGGTGGCTGCAGTTTATTGGAGACAGGAACATTCATTCAAAAGAAGATGCGATTAAGTATATCAATAAAGTAAACACCACACCAAATTATTATTACTGGACCGTGCGGCGTTTAGAAGGTACTGAACCGATTGGGATCATATCATTTATCAAACGCAACTACCTCGAACATTTTGATATTGGTTTCGCATTTCTACCTCAACACAATGGCAAGGGCTATGCGTACGAAGCGGCTAAAAAAATTCTATCCGTAGTTAGTTCCGAGCCTGAACATTCTACTATTGTCGCAACCACACTACCACACAATGTGAGTTCTATTAAACTGCTGCATAAACTTGGATTTCATTTGGAAAAAGAAATACAAGCAGGAAGGGAAAAGCTGCAGGTGTATTCGAATGGTCACGGATGAACTTACTGATGCTCGATGCGTCTTGATCTTGTTGCTACAAAAGCAATCGCCTCTCGCAGAACGTCATCCTCGCAAATGCGGGATCTCCCTGAAAGGTTTTTCGTATTGAACCATTGAGACACGATAGGCACATAATTAATGATTCGCGTTCGCTTTCCCTGTGAACTCCGTGAAAAACTCTGTGCGACTCTGTGGTTTGAAAAAAATATTTACCACAGAGTTAAAGGAGGATCGCACAGAGATACACGGAGAAAAGATATCCGTTAAAACAGCCTTGATTGCTACGAAGACGACGACTCGTTCTCAGAACGTCATCCTCGCGAAAGCGGGGATCTCCTGATAAGAAACGTGATGAGATGCCACGGTCCTGTTTGACCGGAGGCGCACGAAAGCGATTGTCCTTTTATTGGCGATCACTTTCAAAATCTCAAGAACCAAATGTCAAGAACCAGAAAAATTCCAAAATCAAATCTTAAGAACCAAAAAAAGAAAGAATTTACGAAAACAAGAAAGAAATTAAAGACCGAAAAAAAACCAATAACAATTAACAACGCTGCTCGAACCTGTTTTAATTTTTTAATTTTAATTTCTTTGGAACTTGTTTCCTGGAACTTGAGAAGACCCGGCGGGTTTAGCTAAATTGTTACAACTTCTTATGTCAAGCATCGTCTCTCGCAGAGGATCATGCGATCACTTTCAAAATCTCAAGAACCAAATCTCAAGAACCAAATCTCAAGAACCAAATCCCAAGAACCAAAAAAATTCCAAAACCAAATCTTAAGAACCAAAAAAAGAAGGAATTTACCAAAACAAGAAGAAATTAAAGACCGAAAGAAAACGAATAACAGATAACAACGCCGCCGGACCTCTTTTAATTTTAATTTCTTTGGGACTTGTTTCCTGGAACTCGAGATTTCTTTTTCCAACATGCATCGTCCCTAGCAGGAGCCTCTCGGAGCGAAAACCGGAAGGACAACTTCCTTCCCATACCATGGCGGGCAAGACCTGACAGGTTTAGGAGAATGTTACCGCCTTTGTAAATTATAGTTATATTGCTTCCTACAAATCCAATACATTGACCAAAACACCGCCTTTCACCAAACTTGCGATTTGCTATATTCTGTCTTCAATCATTAGCAACAGAGACACGCTTCTCGCCCGGGTATCAGGTTTCAAAGAAATAACCACAAATATTGGTACAGGCTTCGGTTGAGACGCAGAAAAATCAAAAGTGGACCCTATATTTTTCGCGTTCTTTCAAGTGGATCGCTGTTGCGTAACTGTGAGAGCAAATTGCATCTTTATTTTTCAAAAATATGTTCCGAATCAACTGTTCAGATAAAATTACTTGCAATGAAAAACCCAATATTATTCATAATACTGCCGTTATCTTGTTTTCTCTCTTGCAAAAAAGATCCTGTCAACGAACGTTTATCAGCTAATCGTTCGCTTGAAAAGGCTGCCGTTACAACTCATCCGAATATTATCCTGATAGTTGGAGATGATATTGGTTATGAAATTTTGAAATGCTATGGCGGGCAATCTTACCAAACACCTAACCTGAACCAAATGGCCGCGCAGGGAGTGAGATCAACTCAATGTTACGCAAGCCCGCTTTGTTCTCCGTCTCGTTTTATGCTGCTTACAGGTAAATACAATTTTCGTAATTACACCGCCTGGGGCATTATGGACCCTGCTCAAAAAACTGTTGCCAACATGTTGCAGGACGCAGGATATAAAACCTTGGTCGCCGGAAAATGGCAATTCGACGGAGCCGACAATTCAATAAAAAAATTTGGTTTCGACGATTATTTGGTATGGGAACCCTATACGGGAAAAAATGAACTGAGTGCCGGATCAAGATACAAAAACCCCAATCTATACCAGCATGGCGCATATCTCAACCCGAAGCAAACAAAAGACAAATACGGGGATGACATGTTCACGCATTATATCACGCAGTTCCTGGATTCAAATTACAACAAGCCTAATCCCTTCTTTGTTTACTATCCAATGGCATTGGCACACAAACCATTCTGCCCTACGCCAGACGATCCGGAATTTGCCTCATGGGATCCCAACCTGAATATTAGCGATACGAGTTTCTTTCCTTCGATGATAAAATATATGGATAAAAAAATCGGCGTCATCATTAATAAAGTACAGGCACTTGGACTTACGAATAATACTGTTATCCTTTTCGTAGGAGATAATGGCTCTCCTGTTGAGATTTATTCAATGTTCGCCGGCTACTTGCTTAGAGGAGGAAAAGGGGAGACGACGAGAATTGGCACTTGCGTTCCGTTCATTGCTTATTCTCCCGGAAATGTGCTTACCAATTGTGTAGATAACGAGCTGGTCGACTTTACTGATTTTCTTCCCACCATCGCATCCATCGCTAACATTCCAAAGCCTGTTGACTATGGTGTCTTAGACGGAGTGGATTTTGCCTGGCAATTGTACGGAAATACCGGAACGGCGAGAAGCCAGGTATTTTGTCACTTTGATCCGCATCCTGGGCATGGTCATATTGCACGTTGGGCCCAAACTATTCAATATAAAAAATACGATTCGCTCACAAACACCAACCAAAGAAACAGGTTTTACGATATAATTTCGGATGGCCCGGAATTCCATGCCATCCCCGCAAAGTCGCGTACTCCTGAAGAAAAAAACATCAGCCAAACATTTGATTCGCTCTTTCGAACTATGCACAACTAATGATCGTTCTATTTTTAATTTATATGCACATAAAGAATAGCGCGAATGAAAGCGCCGCTTTCTATAATTGCCCCGGCATGTTGCAATTTGATGTTTGGAATATTAGCCGACCGCGAAAATCTATTTATATTGCCGGCTCTAAAACTAACACATTGACTAAAACACCGCCTTTAACCAAACTCGGGATTTGCTTTATTCTCTTTTTAGTAATTAGTAACGGAAACACAGTCTTAGCCCAGGTATCGGGTTTCAAAACAATAACTACAAATATTGGTGTAACAAACAACGGCACCAACTGCTCGATACTGCAGCCTGACAATAAAACTATTAATTGTGGCTTCGTGCAGGAGGGTGATAAATATCAAATTGCATTTTACCGGCTCGATAGTAATGGGATCGCAGACGGTTCGTTTGGAAACAATGGAGTGAGTCTCTTTTATAATTTTTTACCAAATACATACCAGGGCGCGTCTATCCGCAGCGTTGCATTGCAGGCCGATGGAAAGATCGTTGCAGCCGGCACTGCATGGTACCAGTCTGGTTCTTATTTTCTGAGTAATATCCTGGTAATGCGCCTAAACCGCAACGGCACTATTGACTCCTCCTTTGGAGAAGGCGGCACTGTTAGAACAAATATTTATTCTGTAAATAATCTTTCGGTCGATGATGCTTTTGCAATAAAAGTCTTGACCAACGGTACGATATTAATTGGTGGCACTTCTTATGATTACGCACAGCACAGGATGGTATTTGTTGAGTATAAGTCGAATGGTGCGATAAATACTTCCTTTGGTTCCGGAGGCGCCGTGCTGATAGACATTAATCACAGGGACGATGAGATATTTGACATGGCTGTTCAGCCGGATGGAAATATTATTGGCGCCGGTGAATATTTCAATGTAAACAGCAGTTATGACGTAGCGGTAGTTCGACTTTTATCAAACGGAGCGTTAGACAATAGTTTCGGCACGAATGGAATTGTAACCACCCGCATCGGTGCAGGTGGCGATGTTGCGAAAAGTGTTGCGCTTCAGTCAAACGGGAAAATAGTGATTGCAGGCAGTACACGCACAACCACGCAGGCAAAGGATGACATACTTTCCATCCGCTACAATCAAAATGGAACAATAGACAGCAGCTTTGCCTTGAATGGAATTTACATAAAAGATATTGACGGTGATAATGACGTTGCTAATTCCGTAAAAATTCAACCCGACAATAAAATAATACTTGGTGGCTACGCAACTTTAAATGGTGTAAATAATTTTCTCTCTTTACGCCTTAAGAATAGTGGCACGCCAGATATTCCTTACGGTTCAAACGGAATGGTGACAACGTCTATATTCAGCCAGGGTGATGCTGCCAATGCAATGATATTGCAGGCTGATGGAAAAATAATAGAAGCGGGTCAATCAACAAATGGCGCAAGCACTTTTTTTAGCAGCATACGGTATAACACCAACGGCTCGTTAGACGATTCATACTCGAATGACGGCATTCATGTTTTCTCAATTGGTAACAGCAATGATAAAGCCGGCAAAATGGTCAAGCTGCCATGGAACAACACGTTGCTTCTCTGTGGAAGTGCAAACGATTACTGGGCGCTTGCAAACTATAATGTATCTAGTCTTTCACTCAATAAAAATTTTGGAGTGAACGGTGTACAAACGTTCCGGTATTCCGATCAATACAGCAGTACGACTCCGGAGGTAGCGGTTGACAGCGCCTTACAAAAAATTTATTTGTGCGGCGAAACGGACCAGTATGGTTTTATCATGATCCGCTTAAACAGGAACGGGTCGTTAGATACTACATTCGGAACAAGGGGTGTGGTGAAATATTTTATGTCTATTTATTACGGCGGACTTGCGGTGTTGCCCAATCATAAAATAATAACTGGCGGGCTGCAGCAGGGAAGTACGAATTACACTTTTCTTGCACGCTTCAATGCAAACGGAACTATCGATTCTTCGTTTGGCACCAATGGTCTTGTTAAGAACCTTGCCGTTACACCCAATTCGATCATGTATGATAAATATAGAAATCGCATTCTAAGCGGCGGATATATGTTTATCAGTTTCTCCGGTTCCGGCGTAGGTGTAATGGCAATAAAAAACGGCGGTGTTATCGACAGCAGTTTTGGTACCAACGGCGTAGGTGGCAAAGCAATACCGAATGGGAGCTCTCAAGTTTATTTCAGGTATCGCCTCGCGCAAGATAATTACGGACGCATTTTAATAAGCGGCGGCGTGGCACGTAGCGGGTATAATTTTTCTGTGACAAGGTTTCTGGCTAATGGCAGTCCAGACGCCAACTTCGGAAACGGTGGCGTTGTTGTTACGCAAACAGCGAAGGGTTCCTATTACGATACTTATAATGAGGGCATTGCCTCAGGCTGTAATATGAATAGCTGTTCGGTTGTCACAACAGGCATCGAGATGAATGACGCAAATGAGAAATCTAAAATTGCAATTATCGTGTATGATAATAAAGGCAACATCGACAGCATACCGCA
>DASQJI010000513.1:0-7859 GCA_035631175.1 Parafilimonas sp. | reverse complement strand
GGATTCGAAGCCGTTGAAACCGCTTTTTGGCCTGAAAATATCTCCGTAAAACAAGCTGGCAAATATTTAAAAGATGCGGGCCTTGCAGTATCATCTGCTCATGTTGAGCTGCCGATCGGTGATAAAAAAGATGCGATGCTCGAAATAGCAGAAACGTTCAACTGCAAAAGAGTGATCTGGCACGGCTGGCCTGAAGACAAGCGATACAGTTCATTAGAAGGCACAAAACAATTGGTTGAGATCTACAACGAATCAAATCATTTTGCAAAATCAAACGGCCTGCAGTTTGGCCTGCACAATCATTGGTGGGAATATAGGAATAAAGTTGATGGCAGATATGTGTACGAAGTTCTTTTGGAATCGGTGGAACCTGACATTTTTTTTGAGATCGATACTTACTGGGTGAAAGTTGCCGGTCAAGATCCAGCATCAATTGTAGCGAAGTTTGGAAAACGGGCACCATTGCTTCATATTAAAGATGGTCCCGCTAAATGGAACGACGAGTTGCTGAAAGATAACCCTGATCCCATGGTTGCCGTTGGAACGGGCGCCCTGGACTTTCCTGCTATCGTTAAAGCAGGTAACGGAAGTACCGAATGGATGATCGTTGAAATGGACAAAACGGCGACGGATGTGTTCCAGGCAATTCAGGACAGTTATGCTTATTTGGTGAAGAATAAATTGGCAAGAGGCAAAAAGGCTGTATAAACACACAGGCAAACTATTTTACAGGAAAGAACGAAGTGGTTATCGAAGCGTGGCTGAAATAGAGAAAGGAAGCTAACATTCTTTAATATTATTAACAAGTCCATCAACGAAACGTAATTTCAATTTTATTTGACCGAAGATGGAAAAAATTACACGCGCCTTCCTATGTAGCCTGACTGTTTTAATTTTTGCCTGCTCTCTTTCTTGCAAAAAATCAACATCATCCGGCTCGAATAATCCACCACCTCCGCCTCCACCTCCAGACACAACCACGTATCAATTGGTTTGGTCTGATGAATTTGATGATGATACTGTCGACATGAATTCATGGAATTTTGAACGTGGTGGAAACGGCTGGGGAAATAATGAGCAGGAATATTACCAGGCCGACAATACATCGATCGAAAGTGGCAACCTTGTGATCACAGCCCGAAAAGAAACCATTGGCGCAAATCAGTACACTTCATCACGCATAACCACACAAGGCAAGAAAGAATTTCAATACGGAAGAATTGAAGCACGTATAAAACTACCAGTCGTGAAGGGCTTGTGGCCCGCGTTCTGGATGCTGGGGTCGGATATCAATACTGTTCCCTGGCCTAAGTGCGGTGAGATCGATATTATGGAGCATATAAATACAGACAGCATTATATACGGAACAATGCATTGGGACAACAATGGGCACCTCCAGGAAGGAAGTCACACAACGTCGTCCCCATCAGCATATCACGTGTACATGGTGGAGTGGACAAAAACGAGCATCAGATGGTACATCGATAGCCTACAATATTATCAGTCAGACAGCTTTAGCAACGGCAGTGAAGAATTCCAGGCGCCGTTTTTCATATTGCTGAACGTTGCGGTTGGTGGCAACTGGCCAGGCCAGGATATTGACGACAGCCTTTTGCCAGCAAAGATGTATGTTGACTATGTCCGTGTCTATCAGAAAAAATAATTGCCTTTGAAGGGTTGAAGAAGCGGTAGCCCTTACAGAAAATGCAATGCATTAACATAAGGTCATGGGTTCGTCCCTCCGGGACTTAACACACATCCTTCTTATCAATAGGCCTACCAGATGGTCGTCCCTGCGGGACTCAAAACCGTTTGCCATAAGCGAAACATTAGCTCAACTTCACTTTCCGCAGGGACCACTCTTTCGTAGAAAAAACCCTATCGTAAATTAAGTCCGGGAGGCACGACCGTGATCTTTCGACGGCCGTCAGCATTCGGAGCGATAGGTCATTAGAACTCCACGAGCCTATTCCCAAATCACATGCATAGCATTTTCGCGGATGGGAAGATAAGTCACTTCTATAATTGTCTTTCTGCAGAAATTATTGAACAACAATTTCAAAACATTATTTTCATCAAAACTTCTTCGAGCCGAACTTTGAAAATTATGAACCGTTGGCGATTTGTTCAGATCACTTTCATCTTCGTCAGCCTTTTAGTTCACACCGCAACATTAAATGCCCAACCATTTCCATATTTCGATTTTGACGCTTCAAATTTCAAAAACCCTTTGCGTGAATTCGGCCCTTACACTCGCTGGTGGTGGCCCGGCAACGATGTAACGAACGAAGAGTTGCAACGGGAAATAAAAATGTTTGCTGACAATGGATTTGCCGGCGTGGAAATACAACCACTCACCATGGGCATCAATCCAAATGCTCCGAAATTGCGATTGAATAAAGTGTATAGTTGGGATACCCCATCGTTTTATGAGCATGTTCGCGCCGTAATGAAACAGGCGAAATTGAGCGGCATCACAGTAGACATGACTGCAGGAAGTGGCTGGCCAACGGGAGGACCACATATTCTGCCGGAAGAAGGAATGTTGACACTGAGTTATGCTGATACAATTATTGAAGGCGCACAAAGGATCAATATCAATGTGCCCAAACAATTACCGGATTATTCGAGTATCGTGATATTCGACACGCTGCATTTATATAAGAAGATAGATGCCTCACTGGCCAACTTGCAGGCTGTGACGATCGCGAAGATCCTGAAACAGGAAAATGATCAAATGGTCCTCGATCCAAACTCTGTGATGGATGTATCAAGTTCTGTCGTTGCCGGTAAACTGAATTACGAAATAAAGCATGATGGCAAATGGATCGTCGTCGCTTTTTGGTCAATACCGGACGGACAAGTAGCTACATTGATCGCGAGTCGTGACCCCGGTTTAGTCGTCAATCATTTCGATTCCGTCGATATCATCAAAAATTATGAACACCTCTTTGGTGAACGAACCGGTTTCAAAGCCTTTTATGGAAGTCCATTCCGCGCCGTTTTCAACGACAGCTACGAATTCAGAAGCGACAGGCACTATTCAGAGAACTTTCTTTCTTTCTTCAAACAACGCAGAGGATACGACATAACGCCATGGCTCGGTGCGAATCTCGAACGCGGTTATAACAACAATGCCGCCGCTTTTATATTTCCGGGTGCGAAGCCACCTTTTGTTTTTTCGGATGAAGACTGGCGCTTGCGCTATGACTATGACCTCACGGTTGGTGAACTTTTACAAGAAGAATTTATAAATGCCAGCGATAACTGGCTGAAAAACCGCGGGCTCTTGCATCGTACACAAGCGTATGGTGTTAAGATGGACGTGATTTCTGCTAGTGGCAGTGCTGACATTCCGGAGGCAGAGCAATTATTTGCAAAAGGCTCCGAAGGATTTATAAAACTCGTTACATCGGGAGCACATCTGTATAACCGTCCCGTGGCAACGCAGGAATCGTTCGTGTTTTTTGGTCGTTCTGAGATGACCACACCGCAGAAGATAAAAGCATTGTGTGATAAAGCATTTACATCCGGCATCAACGAGATCATTTATTCAGGCAGTCCATATAAATATCAAACAGAAGATTACGGAACGGAGGGGTGGAACACGTGGTCAACGCCTTATTCGGGATTTGATTTTTCTTCGGGCATCAATGAAGCCTGGCCATATTGGAAAGACATTAAGGATATCAATCTTTACATTACGCGTTCTCAATACGCCTTGCGCTCAGGTAAGCCACATCACGATGTGCTCATCTATTTTCCCTTTGCAGATTTTACACAGGAAGATCTCGTTGAAAATCCGAAGGAAATTTTAGTGAACGGATATTTTAAAGATTTCGAACCGGCTGAAAATGGCATGACAAATAACCAGTTAACAATTAAGCAAAACTGGTTTAGCAAAGCGTGGCAGACGATCAACGCGCTCAATGAATCTGGCATAACATGGGAATGGGTGAATGACGCCTCGATACAGGCTGCGACTCTAACAAACGGAAAAATAAACATCAGGGGTAATGAGTACGCGGCTTTGCTGATTTTAAATGCGCCTTACATCCAATGGCGCAGTGCAGAGACTATCAATAGTCTTGCGAAACGCGATGCTAATATCGTAGTGATCGGCGACGTTCCGGAAAAACAACCAGGCTTTTTAAATTACAGGGAGAACGACGAAAAGACGAGCCGACTAATGCGAGAAATATCGTCTTACTCCTACTGTAAACAAATCAGTGATTCTCTTTCGTTACAGAGTTGGATTAGTACTTTGTCACCCCCGATCAAATTCGATCATCCATATTCGTTTACACGCACGATTGAAAGAGTAATGCATGATAGCAGCCGATTGATTTTTATTTGGAACCAAACCAATAACTGGCAAAAGATATCGATGACAGTTGATTCGCATCTCAAACATTCATATTGGTTAGATCCGCAAACTGGTGAAGTTATTACGGCTACTGGTTCAGGCGTCTCAAAGCTGCTTTCGCCATTTGGTTCAATTATTTTATATGCCACGCGCCGCAAAATCGAAACGAACTCATTCGGTGATCATGCTCCCGCCATGGCGAACGAAAAAGAAGTGATGGAAATCGACAAGTGGAATATACGTTCAGGCACTACAACGATAAACCACAGCTCGCTCTTCGATTGGAGGAATAATGATGCGTTCAAATATCAATCTGCAGACGGAGTTTACACGGCCTCTTTTAATATCTATAAAATAACCGGCAAAAAGTATTGGCTTGATCTTGGTAAAGTTTATTTCACGGCTGAAGTAAAAATAAATGGCAGGCCAGCAGGCAAAAAGATATGGGCTCCATACGAATTTGAAATTACGGGGTTACTACAGCGGGGCGAAAATGCCATTGAAATAAAGATCACACCCACGTTGCGCAACAATTTCATTTACGAAGCACGCACAGGAAATAGAAAGTATGCGCAATACAAGGGCCACGAAAACAGTTTGATGCCAGCAGGACTTGTTGGACCCGTAACAGTGCTTACTTTCTAAATGTCCGCACTCTCAATGATCAAATTTCTAAACCGTGCCCGAACGGGACATTTATTTGGCCGTTAACGCTTCCTTCAGTTCAGGATTCTTTTTAGTTTACGGCACCAAAGCCTACTTATGAGAGAGTTTCTGTTCATGTTTCCAAGAACTGTCGTCGCGTGCGCCGGTTTACTTGTATTCGCAAAAACAATTCACTACAGTCTTACGATTCGTCGAAAAAGTTTAATTAGCTGGTTTTATTTCAATTTTTTCAGCATCGTAAATTCTCAGACCGAGGAAGGTGAAAAGGCGAAACGGCTGCAAAACAAGCTGACTATATCGATAATGCTGTTGATCATACTAACCGCTTCATGTTTCTTCGTCAGTAGACTACTGGAAAAATTTTTTCCTGCGGCGCTCTCGTGAGTTTCAACTAACAAATCATATTCTGCAAAAAATTCTGCCTCAAACAAACCGGATATTTTTTACTTCCCTAACTTGTCAAATAAAGAAAACTAACCTGCCCGCCGCCTCTTGCATGACGTGTTCTCACAATCCTTATCTTCAGTAAAAACTTTTATGAGGCAACCGCTGCTCCTGGCATTGTTCATTTGCGTTTTCCCCCAAGAGAATTTTGGTCAGACCACTCAAACATCAGATAGCCTTGAAAGAAAATGGTGGAAAGAAGCGGTGGTATACCAGATCTATCCGCGCAGCTTTAAGGATAATGACGGCGACGGCATCGGCGACCTGAAAGGTATTATCTCTAAACTCGATTATATAAAAAGCCTCGGCGTTGACATGGTTTGGCTGAACCCGATTTACAGCTCACCCAACGATGATAATGGTTACGACGTCAGCGATTATCGCAACATCATGACAGATTTTGGAACGATGGACGATTTCGACGCGATGTTAAAAGGAATGCATGAGCGTGGCATTAAGTTCGTCATGGACCTCGTAGTTAACCACAGCAGTGATGAGCATGAGTGGTTTAAACAAAGCCGTAGCTCAAGAACAAATGAGTACCGAAATTATTATCATTGGTGGAATGCAGAGAACGGCAAGCCGCCATACAGGTATAGTCTTTTTGATATAAACCACGACGCGTGGATGTATGATTCGCTCACTAACGCATACTACCTCCATTACTTCTCGCGGAAGCAACCGGACCTTAACTGGGAAAATCCAAAGCTTCGCGAGGAGGTATACAGCATGATGAAATTCTGGGCTGATAAAGGCGTCGATGGATTTCGTCTCGATGCATTTGGCTTCGCTGCAAAGGACACAACGTTTCCACAATTTCCAAAAGGCTTTGAAAAAAACTTTTCATTGTATTATTCGATGCAGGGCAATTTGCATGGTTACCTGCAAGAGATGAATAAAGAAGTACTGAGCAGATATGATGTGATGAGTGTTGCTGAGGGCACAGGCAATACACTCGAAGACGCTCATAATCTCGTTGATGCAAACCGGCATGAACTCAACATGGCTTATCCTTTCGAAGGTGTTGATATAGCAAAACCGGAAGGTTACAGCCTTTTACATTTCAAAGAAGTATTTAGTAAATGGGATAGCACCTTCCAGGAAAATGGATGGCTTGCCGTTTTTCTCGCGAACCATGACCAGGCGAGGATGGTCAGCAGGTTTGGAAATGATAGTCCCGAGTTCAGAGATGTGTCTTCGAAAATGCTTTCAACATTTATCCTGACCATGCGCGGAACACCGTTTTACTACAACGGCGACGAATTGGGTATGACGAATGCAGGCTTCAGCAAGATCGAAGATTACCGCGACATGGCGACACTCAACCAATACAAACATTTGCAGGCAACCGGGGGCGATATAGATAAGTTCATGAAAAGAATACAATTTGCAAGCAGGGACAACGGGCGCACACCATTTCAATGGGACAACACCGCGAATGCCGGATTTACAAACGGCACACCGTGGATACAGGTAACCTCAAATTATAAAACGATCAATGAGGCGGCAGAGGATAAGGATGAAAACAGTTGCCTGAACTATTTCAGAAAATTGGTGAAACTGAGAAAAGATAATCTCACACTCGTTTATGGAAAATACACTTTGCTTGATAAAGACAACGCAAAAGTTTATGCATACACAAGAGAAGGTGAAGGTGAAAAAATACTCGTGCTTCTGAACTTTACATCTTCGAACGCCGACACAAACATTTCGCTGGATGCAAATGCGAAGTTGCTGTTATCTAACTACAAAAACGCAAACATAAATAAGCAACAGAAGAAGATCGCGCTTCGACCGTACGAAGCGGATGTTTACAGGCTGCAATAACTTGCACTATGGAATTATTAATTTTCTACTCTCCTTATTTTTTTATGAACCAGCGCGACACTGTACGATCGCCGGATTCAATTCTCAAAACATAGCTTCCAGGCCGCAGTGTTGCGATGTTCCAGCTATATGAGCTTGACGTGGCAAAAGCTACAAGCCTAACATTGCCAAGAAAATCAACGATACTCAATTTTGTTTTTTGATTTGCCTGCAGACCGTCGATGTGTAACTGATCGCTCACCGGGTTCGGGAATATTTTGATGTTATTGGTCAAACTTGCCAACGTCAACGTCGTGAAGTCCGGCCCATGCACAGCTATCGATTTTCCGTCGCCACAAACACCTTTCATGGTCCATTCATACGTCGTATTCGGCAGCAGGCCTTTTACTACAGCCCTCGTGTCGGTGCTTTCCAGTTGTTTACGGATCACCGTGGCACTGCCTTTTTCCCCGCCGATTATCTTAAGAAACGAGACTGGATCCGCCGGAACATCCCACGTTAATTCCGCACTCGTCGATGTTACGTTGCGCACTCTTAAGTCGAAGGGAGTACTGCA